>CBDULO010000001.1:0-26046 GCA_965368095.1 uncultured bacterium
ACTATTGACAAAATGGTGCACACATGCTAACGTGGCTTATCAAGATCGACCGGATTCGGTCACGATAGAGCCTAAGTCGGGGGGCCGTCCGAAGAGGCGCCTCTCCCGCCCCGAGTGGCGATACCTTGTCGAGCTGCTTTCAGAGCTGGATGAAGAGGACTTGGGCTCCGCGCTCATGTTCCATCGGCTTTGGAGGCGGTTCGAGGGTGGTTCGATTCGGGGAGTTCCCGGGCAATAAGGGCTTGCTCGGGAAGTCCCTGAATCCACGGATAGTCCGTGCTCATGGGTCTTCGGAAAGCGCTACCAGCATGTTCCACCACGAGTTCCGAGCCCGTGAACGTATCAACCCGACGTTGTCTGCATCCGAAGACATCACGATCCCAGAGCAGCTTAGCTTCGGTGAACTCAGCCATCGGCTCGCGGAAGCGATTGACCGCCGGCTCGCTCATCCCGTCCCTGCCTCCGTCATTGGAGAAGAGTTCGCCGACGCGCTGCTCTCAATCCGCGCGCGACAACCGAACCTGCTTCTGATCAAGCGGTGCGACCTGCCTCCCGCGGTCGTCGCCGCTAGCCCGTCCGTAATCGGGTCGCTCTTCAATCTCTTCTTCACAGAAGACCCTGTTTCTCGCGGCATGCCGCCGCTCCCCGACGAGATGGTCGATTGGGGAGATTGGTTTGACGATGAGCTGCGCTAGGCAATCCCTCTACCCAAGAGCCTGTCACACCTGTGACAGGCTCTTCTTCCGTTTCGCCTGGTAACGACTCTATGGCTCGTGACCAACTTCCGGTGAGCTGGGTGTCCCATGCTGCCTATGACAAGCCAGGGATGCTCGAGCATGTAGCTGTACCCATGCTAGGGACGACCTATGCCGACGCGCTGGGATGGCAGTTGTTCATCCAAGGTACTCGTCGCTCGAGCACGAAGCTCCGGTCCAGAAAGGCACCCGTCTACCCTTTCGAGTATCCACAGAAGTGGGTGGCCGCAGCGGGCGGACGCCGACGCAGTATCTGGAAACCGCTGAGCCTGGCCCCAGCCCGCCCACTTCTTTCGGCGGACTACGAGGGCGTGATTGATGCCGAATCGTTCTCGGACAGGGTCGCAGAGAAGCTCAGCGCATGCCTTCTCGACAAAGCGAAGTGTAAGTCCCAGCTTCGCGGGAGCTCACATCGCAATCCCTCCTACGCTAAACGAGGACAGACATACGGCTTCCTCGGTGGGGCCCGTCGCCCGCAAGTCGGTTGAGCGTGCGCTCTGGAAGCTGTACCAGTACAAGTGGAACGGGCCCGACGGTCCTACGGGTGCTCGAGTCGACGGGACGATCATCTTGGCGGAGCGGTTCCCTGAGCCGTACACGATCGACTTCAACGGGACCCGTCGCGCCATGTTCGGCGTCGAGTCTCCCGTGAGCCTGCCGTGACGGCAGCGATGACTCCTCACTCGGGGCATTTCCGTGACTGACTACGACGAGATTCAGGCAAAGAAAGACGTCTCGGAGTTCTTCTGGACCGTTCTCGGCCCAACCGTCTGCCAGAATCGGGCGTGCGGGCAGCAGCTCTGGCGCGATCAGACGAAGTTCTATACGCACCGTGATTCGGGTGGCTTGTTCGCGCGATGCATCCACTGCGACACGCTGCACCGTTTCAGCGTGACCCTCGCATGAGCTGAGTTCTGACGTCCTCTACTCTGGCCCACCATAAAAGTGAATCGTGAAAGCGGTTCACTTTTATTTTCATCTTTCCGACGAATCAGAATCCAGCGGAAGCAAAGATGAACTTAAATGGCTTGCACACGATCACCACGGAATGAATGGCCGCTCTTGAAGAGGTAGCCCCCTCATCCCCAAAGTTAATTCCATCCGGCAATTCATATGTCTGCACCCCTTTTGAACTTTTAAGCTTTGCAATCTCAAATCCTTCGTCCATTACCGCGCCCGCTTTTTGCGGCGACGTTTCTGAACTTAAATAGACATAGAGCGCCGGTCCCATGAGAACCGAAAAGTCCTCGGAAAATACCAACATCTTTTTCCCGCCCTCCTCTACAATACGGACTGAACCCGCCGCCGGATGCAAAAATCTCCCTTCAAAATCCCCGAAACGAATCGTATCTCCTTCTTTCATATGTTCTATACTTAATTTAACCTCTTTAACTTGCTCTTCTTTTGTTATTTCTTCCATCGGATGATCCTCCATCATCGCCTCCATCCCGAGCTTTTTCTCCTCATCGGTCATAACTTCCAATTGCTCATCCGTTGGAGTTTCTCCGGGGATATAAGGCGGAATTTCTTGATTCCCAAACCCGAGACAGCCCGTGCCCATGAGGGAAAAAATCAAGAACCCTGCAAATAATCGCTTCACCATACATACATGAGTGTAGCATGAAGCATTCCATTGACAAAAAGAGCATTTTTTGCTAAGAAGCAAGTAAATATAACCTTATATATTATGAAGAAAACACTGATTTCAGTTCTTGTAACCGCCTTTGCCATGACCCCCTTCTTGGGATTCACGCAAACGGCGAATGCCGGCGCTCCGCTCGCGGAAAACTCCGCATTTCGAACCGTTTCGAATTCAGCCGTCTACTGGCATGCGAATGGCGTGCGTTACCCATTCCCAAATGCAGAAACATATTTCACCTGGTTCGATTCATTTAATACTGTTCGAGTCGTGCACGACTCCTATCTCCAAGAGTATCCTCTCGCCGGTGAAAATATCACCTACCGCCCGGGAGCAAAACTTGTGAAAAGCACAAGCGGCGACAAAATTTATGCCGTATCTCGGCATGGCATTTTGCGACATGTCGTATCAGCCTCGGTCGCATCCCAATTATACGGATATGACTGGAATACCAAGGTACATGACATTCCCGATGCATTCTTCGGAAATTACACCATCGGATCGCCGATCTATTCGGCTTCAGATTACAATGCGAGCAATGAATATCATGGCGTAACCTTCCCGCATGAATCACTCCGTAATTCGTATTCAGCAAATACCAACTACTTCAATAATTACTACTATCCAAATACGAACTATTACGGAACAACCGGAAGCCTCACCTTCAATACCAGCCGAACAAATATCAATTCAGGACAAGATGTCACGCTTACGACCTATTATAATGGAAACCTTCCATCGAATGGACGTATCGAGATCAAAAATATCCGAAATAGCGCGACACTTAAAACCTGTTATAGCAATTCCTGCTCTGTAACCGTTCGTCCGGAACGAAATATCGAAGGAACATCCGTTCAATATATCGCGACCGTAAAAAATTCGAATGGTTCATTCATTACGAATAAGTACAGCCCGACGATTTATATTGATTCAAATACGAATAATCCCGCAAATGGTGACACCACGCTTTCGATTACAAATCGCTATAGCGCAAATGGAAATGAAACCATCACCTTCGCCGCATTCGTAAATCGATCGGGATATACGAATTCAAATACGACGCTTCGTGTCTACGACGCATCGAATGGATCTCTCGTTCACACCTGCACGCAAAATACTTACTGTAGTTTTTCAAGAACATTCTCAAATGCTCTAGGAAAAACCTGGTATGTCCGCGCCACCAATGCAAACGGTGACAGCATCGATTCAAATTATTTGACCTTCAATACAAGTGGGAATGGAACATCCGTAAATAACGGAACACTTTCGCTCACTGCCGATCGAACAAATATTTCGAATGGACAGGCCGTATATCTTTCCGCCAATTATCAGTATGGCGGCACAAGCATCAATCGTATTGAAATCAAAGAAGTACGAAACGGAAATACGGTAAAAACCTGTTACAATACCAGCTGTTCCGCCACCGTATATCCGTATCAGAATGGATATACATCAACCCAATATTACGCGATTGCCTATAATTACGCAGGCACGCAAATCGATACTGAATATAGCCCAACGATTTACTTCAATGGGACAACGTATAATCCACCCACCTACAATCCCCCTACCTATTACCCGCCGGCAACGTATTATGGGACAGGTAATGTAAACGATCTTCGTATCGACATGAGCGATACTCTGATCCATAGCGGGGATCTCGTAAAACTCACGGTGAATGCTCACAATACCGGCAACTGGAATTATTCCGGAAATCGTATCGAGATCATCGATACGCGCACCGGAAATATCGTAAGAACATGCAGTGACCAAAGCTGGTGTGTTGCCGATGTCCGCGTCTTCCGTAATGGCGGCGAAGCAACCGTGCGATATGAAGCAAGATTCTACGACCGAAACGGAACGTATAGCATGAATGAAATCGGAACCCCGATTTACTTCATTACGAACTAAGTACGGCAAATAAAAAACCCTCCATATGGAGGGTTTTTTATTTTGTAAATACTCCGAAACTATTTAGCCCGTTCTACATACTCGCCCGTCTCGGTGCTAATCACAATCTCCTCCCCGGCTTTAATAAACATCGGCGCGCGAATCTGAATATCTCCCTCGAGCACAATATCTTTCGTCATATTTCCACCGCTCGCCGTATTCCCGGCAACCACCTCGGGCGCCTCAATCACCTTGAACTTCATTTTGCGGGGAAGTTCAACCGAAATCGGTCTTCCTTCATAAAGCGACACGCCGACCTCCATACCTTCTTTCATGAATCGACCTTCATCACCGACCTGATCCTCCGGTAAAGCCACTTGTTCATAGGTATCATTATCCATGAATGTATATCCGGTTTGATCTTTGTATAAAAACTGCATTTTACGAAATTCGACGGAAACAATCTCAATACTTTCAGAAACTTTGTACGTGCGTTCCAGTGCTTTTCCATTTTGAAGATTCTTCAGCTTTGATCGCACAAAGGCCGAGCCCTTCCCAGGGTTCACATGCTGAAAATCAGCAACCAACCAAAGTCCTCCATCGTCTTTTATTACAATTCCTTTCTTAATATCATTTGGTGATGCCATAAATATATTCAAAATTCTTAACGACTGAAGTCTGCTGAAATATATGCCTTTCGTCAAGTCTACCTATTCGTACCATCAAGCAATGTCACAAGCCGATCCACGCCAAAAGCCATGCCGCTCGCTTTTCCAATTGAAGGCAGTGCTTCAAGAAGCGCTTCGTCAATATCCCAGGCTCTCTTTTCCAGACTCTTTCGCAGTGCAGCCTCTTCCAAAAATCTCTTCCGCTGTTCCGATGAGTCCGTTAACTCTTGAAATCCATTCCCCAGCTCTAAATCCCCGATATATAATTCTGCCCTCAATGCATACCGCATATCATCTGGATTTTTTTCTGCCAGTGCCGCCTGTGAAACGGGATAATTCCACAAAAAAGTCGGGTACCATTTTGCTTTATCTTCATTCCAGCCCAGTTTCGGCTCAACCTCGGTTAAAAAAATCTTAAAAAACAAATCATCCCATCTATCTTTCTCTGAAACGGTCCCGCCTCGCTCTCGCACAAGCTCCGCGAGCTTTTCTCGATCTTCGAGAAGTGCGTCCAAAGCAATACCGGCATATTGATGCATGGCTTCTGCGACGGTTAACCGTCTAAATGAAATCTCAAGCTCATGGTGACGGCCGCCATCTACAAACCGCACCATTTCTTCGGTCTCACCCATGAGCGATTGAAGATCCGCTCCCTTCCGATACCATTCAAGCATTAAAAATTCCGGGGCATGCGACCCATCGCTCGGCTCTCCATCGCGAAAACAAGGGCCGAGATCATAAATCTTCTCATAACCTTCCGCCAATAACTTTTTCATTGCATATTCCGGACTGGTAATGAGCGCACGGTCAAATTCATTCCCTTGAATATCATGAAGCTTGGTCCAAAAGGGATCGAGATATGGCTCCTGCCCAGGCAGTTCCACCATTCTCGGTGTATGCACCTCCAAATATCCTCGCGCATCAAAAAAAGTGCGAATCCTTTTTACCGTTTCTGATCGAAGCTTTACATTTAGTTTCATACGCATAACAAAAAAGTCTAGAACATTCGCGGCTCTAGACTTTCTTAATTTATCTTACGATATATGGAAGCAAGCCCATATGTCTCGCCCGCTTGATTGCCGTTGCCAGCTTCCGCTGATGCCAGGCACATACACCGGAACGCTTACGTGGCACGATCTTCCCGAAAGAAGAAATATAGCGGCGCAATGTATCGGTATCTTTATAATCAATGTGATCCATGCCATTAACACTGAAATAACAGTTCTTAGGCACGCGCTTTTTTGTTCGTCTTTTCATCATAGTGGTTAAAACGGAATATCTTCTAATCTAATTTCTTGGTCACCCATGCCTTGATCGACCGTATCGTCGTTAAGCTTTCCCGGGCTTGACTCTTGCTTGCCAACAGCGGATTCAACGGGTCCGGACCCCCTCTTATCAAGAAGAATCATATTATCCGCGACGATTTCTGTACGATACTTTTTCTGACCGTCCTGCGTTTCCCAGTCTCGCGTCTGCAAGCGTCCCTCGATATAGACTTTTCGTCCTTTTCCGAGATACTGCCCGCAAATTTCCGCAAGCTTTCTCCAGGCGACAATATTATGGTACTCCGCTCGCTCTTGTTGCTGACCATCTTTATCAGTCCAGCGCATATTGGTTGCGATACTGAATGAGCAAACGCTCTGCCCGCCGGTTGTTGTTCGAAGTTCGGGATCGCGGGTCACATTCCCGATAATCATAGCTCTATTTAAATCCATATAGCTTGATTATACGTCTTTAATATCTTCTTTCAAAGCGGACTCAATCTTCTTTTCAACCTCTTCTTCTGTAATCGGCTTCTTCTCGGCTTCTTGCTTTTTCTCCGCTCGCGCCTGCTCGGACTGAATTTTCTCTTCCTGTTTGCGCTTACGTCGCGCCTCTTCCTTCGCTTCAATATCCACCTCCTGGAATTGTACAAGGTTGTATTTCGGATTCACTTCTTCCGCCTTCACAATCATATGGCGCAAGACCTCTTCGGTAATGCGAAGATGCTCTTCAATTTTCGCAATACTCATTCGCGGCGCTGTAAAATATACCAGGACATAATGCCCATGGCGCTGTTTCTTGATGGGATATGCAAAACGCAATTTTCCGAGACGATTCACGGAATCAATGCTTGCTCCATCCTTTTCCAATAAAGTTGAGACCTTGGTCTCGATGCTTCCAATTTCATCATCCGCATATGTGGTCGGGACGATATAGAGAAGCTCGTATTTTTGAATTTGTTCTTCACTCATAGTAGACGTGCCCCCGGTTGTGCCGGAGAATCCCTCTTTGGGATATGGACTGTCTTAGAGAATCTATTAACCACCTTTTCTTCGACTTTATCTCGCCCATTTCAGCTGCAAACCCTTCAGCGGTCCTCAACATAGCCATTAACTATGCCTCGTCACGTTTCAGAATTTTCGCTCGAAATGATTCGAGATAAATCAATAAAGAAAGGCAATGAACAGATTCTTGAATTAGTGCCGCAACCTTAATGAAATCCTCCCTTTTTGTCAACCCTCACACCCTTTAAAATAGGATAGTAAACAGGCCCCGAGCGTCTTTCGACTACTCGGGGCCAGAATCGCTCAATGAGCTGGTGGAGGCTTCATCGTCTGCGAACGCAGACGATCCGGCAATTCACCACCGCACTTATCGGCGAGATAATGCGGGAGCACGCGAAGCGGAATGAACATCCCGCTTTGCAAGGGGTCCTCGATCACCGCTCCCGCCAGAATATGCGCGAAATCGATGGCCGCATAACGATCGAGCGGAAGCAAGCATCCCTCCTTTCGCTCAAGATGCGGCCCCACATCATCCATGAGTCTCACGATGGCATCGCTGAACTTCACAAGGACATCTCGACTGATCGCCGGAGGCGGCTCGGTCGACGGAGGGCGATCGCTCTTTGGATTCGCGAAGGCTCGCTCTCTCCTTGTCGCCCTGGGCTTCGGAAAGGAAATGGCCTTCTTCTCATCCCAAGTGCTGTAGATAAGCGCCTCGTTCTGCGTCTGAAGCTCGGCATTATGCGCCTGCGCCTCAGCAAGCTGCATACGAAGCTCCTCGATTTGCGCTCGGAATTCTCGAGCCTGCTCATCGCGCGAAGCGTCTTGCGTATGAATGCGCGCCTCGAGCGCTTTCACCTGCTCGTTCCGCTCGTCATTGAGAAGAAGCATCTGCCTCTGCATGCCTTGAAAGCGGCCCTCGAGTTCGGCAATCCGCGCGTCGCGCGCGGCATCCTCCCAAAGCTTCACGTCCTGGCTGGCTTCCTGAGCCTCTTTGAACGGGAGCTTGATCTTCCGAGTCGGCTCGCCGTCGAAAGGGGCCGGTTCGGATTTCGCCGCCTGCTTCTGAAGCTCCTCGCGCAGACGCTCCTGCATCTGCTCGGCCGCCCAAAGCTCTGCTTTCGCTTTCAAATGCAATTCGTCGATTTCACGCCGATCGCGCTCGAGCGAAGCCTCCATGGTTGCCGCGTAGCCGTAGAGGCCCGTGACTTCCATGAAGATCGTATTGAGCTCCTCGCGAATCTCCTCAGCCCGTTCGCCCGCTTCGGAGTGCTCAAATTGCTCGATCTCCGCACGAATCTCTTCGAAGAGATGATCGTACGAAACGGCAATCACATAGGCATCGATAGCGCTCGCATCAGCCTCCTTCTTCTTGGCCTCCTGGCGCGCCTTACTCCGCATGAGTTCGAGCGTCCGCTGTCGGATATAGAGCCTGTCCAGACCGGAGGGCTTCAGCTCTTCCAACTCATTCATGAGTTTCGGGATACGCTCAGCGATATTTCGCCGGCGCTCAATCTCCGCTTCTACTGAGAGAAGCTTAATCTTCAATGTCTCATTCAAGGCTTCCGCCATGACGAGCCTGGACTTCAATGCATGATATTCAGAAGGGGCGTCCACTCCCTCCTGAGCTCGGGTCTGAAATTGTTCATCTTGCTGATCGGCCCCGGCGTGTCCGATCGCAGATTTCTTGAGCGAACGAATGCCGCTCTTATCAGAGAGATGCTCGATCTCTTCGTCACGCTCCTTGAGAAGGAGAGCGGATTGCTCGAGAGCATTTTCCAATTCACGAATACGCTTGTCGCGTTCGCGGATCGTGCTCAGTCGCTCTTCGTTTTTCTCCTCATGGCGAGCCATGAGCGTCTCTTCTTGTGTATCCAGAATGCGGTGCCATTCGCGCTGATCGCGTCGGCGGACGAACATAAAGGAAAAAAAGGCGATGCCCAAACCGGCCATGAGGCCGAGAAGGAAATATACCCAGACATAGGATTGAACGGCGCGAGAAGTGGCGGGCGTCCGCGCGTGAACGGGATGCAGTGTCGGAACACGTACTCCTGTTTCACTCGGATTCGTTGCCGGCTCCTGACTCGCCGATCGAAGATGAGCGATCGTCCGTTCCTGTCCTTCGACAAGATCATTCAGCCGCGACACTTCTTGACGAAACGACTCGATCAATGGTTCCGAACCCATGCCTCTTGCCTGCGCGAGAGCCGATGGAATCAGATAGGTCAGCCCTTGCACGAGCCAGTAGCGCCGATCTCCCGACGCGCATCTGTCATGTAAGGATGGATTGCGCGAAAGCCTTCTTGTTCCGTCGCCTAGGCGGCAAACGTAAATGATTTTTCCCGGATTCGCGTCCACGATATCTTGTAGGGTGATGTTCAAACGATGATCGAGCGCCGTCCGCGACATCGTCGCGAAACGATCGAACGAAGCATCGGATCCCGCTCGAATGAATACCGCGCCGGCCTCTCGGTCAGCGCGTGAAATTCTGGAATACGTTTCCGGTTCCTGCGCCATGCTCCCAAGAGGGCAAAGCAGGATGAGGGAAACGAAACCCAGCACGTTGATGAAGAGACTGGTGAAAACACGGTGCATTTGAGCTTCCCCTTTGTGAAAGTGCTCAACTCCATTGGTACATAAAAATTTTCCTTTGTCAATCCTCCATATATGCAAAAGAGCCCCGATGTATACACATCAGGGCTCAGCAAACGGGCGTTATGCCCGCATGTTCAACTACTCTCCTTCCACCGGACCCGGGGCGGGGAGCGTCTTATGATACTTAGAGCTTTCGCTCTTTCCATTCGACTTTCCAATCCCGGACTTGGTGCGAATCACCGTACCGGAACCGGTATCAATCCTCGAAAACGGCGCTGTTTCGACGCGTTCGAGCGGCGCCGTCGGATTATCGACCTCTCTGGTCAGCTCGTCGTCGCCGTCCGCAAGGTCAATGATTTCGACCGGAGCGGAAGACTTGCTCGGAGCATAGAAGCCCGGACTCGCCGCGGCGGCGATGTCCTTTCCGGTACTTCCGACGAAGGCTCGATCATGAAGCTGCCTGAGATCTCCCTCGAGACTCATCAGCGCCCCGTAGAGCGCGGTGAGCATCTGGCTGACCACATGGCTCTTCATGCCAAAAATCTTCACCTGGCCGCCTTCGAGAAGGACGCCTTTCTGGTTGAAGATGTCTAGAACCCCTTCGAAATGAAGCTTGGATGAACGTGCCAACTCCAGCATCCCCTCGTAATCGGAGGTCGACGGAGTATCGGAGAGAATGACCGGATTCGCCTCCAGCTCTTCGCGCTCCTTTTCAAGAGCCACGATTCGCTGAGCTTTCCGAGCCGCTTCTTCTCGTACAAGTTCGAGCCCTTCGGAAAGAGCCCGCTCCGTCTCTTCGAGATCGGCGACGCGTCCCCTGAGTTGTTCGGCCTCCGCTTCCGCGGCCGCCTTCTCCTCTGAAAGCACCTCATTCCGCTTGTGAAGCGCGCGACTCTCTCGCGACTTATCCTTCACCTGAAGCAGTTCTCTCGAGATGGCCTTTCGAACCTTCTCCGGCGAGTCCGTATCGGTGCCGGGAAGCACATCCTTGATGGCCTGCTTGATGAATCGAGCATTGCCGACTTCTTCGAGAACGCCGTTGAGCTCCTCGTGAATATCGCCATATGCGGGACTCCAGGCTTCCGTATCGCGCGTCGCTCTCGCGATCGTCGTATGTGATCGGGCCATCTCCTTGATGAGCGCGACCGTATCTTCCGTAGAACCTGCGGGCATTCCCGCATCATTCCACGCAACTCGAATGCCATTGTCGTGATCGACAGTCTCGAGCTTGTGCCGAAGACGATCGATCTCAACTTGCTTCGAGTGCAGTTTCTTGTAGGCTGTATGCAATCTATACCCCAGGGCGCCAACCAAGAGCATGAGTCCTATCAGAAGAAAATAGATGACAATGAGCACGGGACTGGACATGCTCAAGTCTGCGGTTGCTGTATTCGTATCTCCCTGAGTCTCCGCTTGCGACCCCGGGATTTCATTCTGAAGATCCGTCCCCGCGATAGCGGGAGTTTCTTCAGCAGAAAGAGCCTCGGAGGCTGCGAGATCAGTCTGATTGATAGACGTCGTCGACGCATCGGATGCACGCGTAAGCGTACGGCCCATGCTGCGAATAACGGCCTGTGTCTGCTGATAGGTAGGCGGCTGAGCCTCTCCCATGAGATCGGCAAGTTCGGTCAGCTGACCCCCCAATTCAGCGGGAGCCGGAACCGTCTCTCCAATATCACCGGAGTCGAGCTCTCGTACCATCTCTTCCGCCCGTTCACCGGGCGTGAGCTGGCGCGATGCCGGCACGCGGTATACGGTCGGACGACCAAGGTCCGACGTTGCAATGGTCCACCGAGCACATGATCCCAAGGAACAGAAACTGCTCCAAGTCACAGGTGTCGACGTTCCGTTCTGAGAAGGACATGAGCCATTGCGGCTCATCGCCCCGGAAGGCCGGCGATAAATCAGCCGGCATGGATTGGCAGCTTCGAACTGAGCAACGGAGACATGCAAGGACGCGTCCTCGAGTCCGCCGTTCACCCGCTCGAGCATCTGCTCGTAAGAAGCCCCTCGCCCGGCGATGAAACAGCGAAACCCTTCCGGGCAACGCGCGTCATCAGCTCGAAGCTCAAGTACCTCTCCGCGGCCGGGAAGCGAGGCATCTTGTGCCATCGCCGCCATCGGAACCATCATGAGAAACGCGAACGTACAAGTAGCGATCCAACGCATGTTTTCCTCTTGTCGAAGGTGCGGTCCATCACTCCCCGAGACTGGGTAGCGACAGCTCAGTCCACCATACCTTATAATACATGTCAAGGGGTAGCCATCGAGCAATACTCCTTAAATTCTTCTCTAATATGAGCCATTTTTGCCTATTTGGTAACCATCCATTGATCTCACTCGCCGAAGTAAGAAGCGTTTTTGGCGTCGATCCCGCATTTCAGCTCCAATCCCTGGCTGTATACAAGGAAAAGCTTGATACAAAATATGCCGGCGATACACTGGGCGGACTGGTGAAAGCGGGAGATATTATTTGGCATGGAAAAAGAAAAGATTTTGATATCGATCTTCTCGCCGAGTGGATTAAAAAACACCATAAGACAAGTAAAATTTTATTCGGCCTCACTATTTATGCCGAAAATAAAAAAGACCTCGTAAAATTTAAACATACCCCGATCGAATTAAAGAAGGCGCTGAAACCCCTTGGAAAAAAGGTGCGTTGGGTGACGGGAGAACGGGGGGAAATTCGCCCGGTGACCATTCAAAAAATGAAGCTCATCGATGAGGGGCATGACTTTGTCATCATTTTATATAAATCGGATCTCTATATCGGCAGAACGACCAGCGTTCAAAATGCGGATACTTGGAGCGAGCGTGACTACGGTCGTCCATTTCGTGACGCGAAGACAGGCATGCTCCCCCCAAAGCTCGCGCGCATGATGATTAATCTGGCCGTAGGGACAAAGCCAAAAAAAGGGGACGCGCTGCTCGATCCATTCTGCGGAAGCGGCACGGTTCTCATGGAAACAGCTATGCGTTATCCGACGCTCCGACGCATCGGTTCGGATATCGACAATAAACAAGTCCGGGGAGCCGAACGAAATATGCAATGGCTCAAAAAGCGCGAGCTCGTCACCTCGAAACTTGAGACGGAATGGTTCACATCAACCGCGCAAGATATAGCCGAAAAAATCAAAGCGCCGATCAGCCATATTGTCACGGAAGGATTTCTTGGACGCCCATTGCAAGGGCGGGAAACACGGCATGAGCTGGAACGAAATATGCATGAAGTGCAAACCATTTGGAATGAGACCCTGCCGGCATTCGGGTCCCTACAAAAAAAGGGAGGGATCGTTGTATGCGCCTGGCCTGAATACCTCGTGGGGAAAGAAACGGTTGCTCTCGATATGGCGCAAGCGGTAAAAGCAGCCGGATACATACGCAAAGACAAAAACAATTTCCTTTACGGACGTGAAAATCAATTTGTTCGTCGGAGAATTGTTTTACTCGAAAAAACAGCGTGAGGATTGACAAAATCAGAAAAAAATGCCAATCTACGCTGTTCCGCAATATAGCGGCACAAGCACCTTTCAGAGGAGAGCATGTCCTCAGACAAATCACCGAAACCGATACATCTTCGGCTCGTAGAACGTGAGCCGCTCATTCTCGATGGGATAAACGACGATGAAGCACCGGGGTCGGATACCGACGCCTTTCATCGCGATACGCTCGTCGATCATACGCCGCTTCAGCTCGACATGGTCGAGATGCTGCCGACACAAACCTTCGATCGAGGGGTAATCGTGCAAAGCGTCGAAGCAAATCAACGACGCCGCTACTACCTCATTCTCGAAGGGCTCGCTGAACAGCGATTCTTGAAGAGGGACGGGTCTCTCGGAGAAGATTTCAAGCACCTGAAGAAGGGAGATGTGATCGGCATCACGTCCTTCGCCGAGGTCAAGACCGCGACACATCTTCATGTGCGCGTCATCGATCTCGATGACATCGACCGGTCGAATAACGCAAGCCTCATCCAGCATGCCCACGGGCTGATTCTCAATGCCACCCTGCTTGCCGGGAATATCGCCCGGCAAGAAGTCCTCCGTTACGAGGACATGGTCGGTGAACTGGAGTCGGTCATCAACCATTCGGACGGGCGCGTCAACCGGCTCAATGCCGAGCTGAATGCCGCGAATGAACGAGCTGATGTCGCGGAACGCCGCGCGAAGGAAATCGACGCGCTGGCAAAGGGCGATCTGAAGGCTCATGTCAACGAAGTGCTCGCGCAGAAAATCAAGCCCCTCCAAGAGGAGCGTGATGCTCACGCGGCCACTGTGCGCCGGATCATGCCGTGGTTGCGCGAATTCTTCAAAATCTGGCCGGAGCTCCAAGCGGAGCTCCGCCGCCTTCGCAAAGACCAAAAAGCTGACGCCATCTCCATGGCCGATATGCTCCCATTCATACGGAAAGAGCAAGGTGAAGAAATCGATCGTTTGCGCCAAGAGATCGAAAAGGCAGAAATGACCTGTCTCGATCTCAAAAAGCGCATGATCGAAATCGTCGCCCCAGCCATTCCGAAACTCACGAAAAAGGAAGATGAGGATGCTATTCGCCTGGCTCTCGACCTTTTGAGTGAGCTCTACGCTCTGCGTATTCCAGTGAAATTCGATTAGCCGGATCAAAAAACCCCGATGGATTCTTCCACCGGGGTTTTCTACGTTTACGGATATATCTGATTTCCATCATCATCGTATAAAATGATCGCTTGTGTTGGGCACGATTGAGCCGCCAGCAAAATTGTTTCATCATCAGCTCCTTTTTCATCGATAATCACCGCTTTATTTTCTTCATCAAGCTGAAAAACCGCCGGCGCAACCGTCACACAAGGCGCCGCCCCAATGCAAAGATCTCGATCCACTTCCACTTTTCCAATTTTCAGCGGCTTCGGCTCCTGCTTTCCTTCATCTTTTTTTACATCAGTCATAGCGAGGCTTGGATAAATCGAATATCTTTTATCCCAGGCGCCTTCTCTCGCAAAACTTCTTCGATACCGGAAGTATAGTTCTCTGTGCAAGCACAGCCTCCGCAAAATCCGGTGAGTTCAATCGTACAAGAAATATCATCTGCTTCCGTAATGCGAATAGATCGACCGGCGGATACGAGCATCGGCTGGATATCTTCCAGCGCCTTTTCCAAAATCACTTTTATTTCCATATGCGTCTCGTGCATTATGCCCCGAAATATTTTTCTTTGTAAAATCGAATTAATTGCTCGACTTCCGGAATGCATGTTGGATCCCCCGTTCCGGCCTTTGTTTTCTCCTGTACTTTTTCGAGAGTATCCGCTCCTTCAAGCACCGCCTCTTCAATATCATGATCCGTAATCTTGAGCACTTTATCAATAATGCGGCCGTGCTCAATTTGCATGCGGTCATGCTGGCCCGATTTCTTGAAGTAATCATTCACCGCGCTTCGAAGCGCCTTGTCGCCAAGCACAGAACAATGAACCTTTCTCGCGGGAAGCCCCCCAAGGCGCTCCATAATGTCCTGCGGCCTAAGAGCAAGCGCGTCTTCAACGGTCATCCCCGCTTCTTCGGTGACCATGACGGAAAGCATGGATGTTGAAGCGATCGCGCTCGCACAGCCAAAGGTTTTCCACTTGAACTCTTTAATGCGCTCCTCTCCGCTATCGCTTTTTTCCACTCGAAGCCACACCTTCATCGCGTCCCCGCAGGCCGGGGAACCCACCATGCCAAGATACGCATCCTCCATACCCCCTTCACTAACAAGACAGTTTTTCGGGTGAAAAAAATGCTCTTTTACGGCATCGGTATAAAACCAACCCGCTTTTTTATTTGCGACGACATCGCCTTTTCTGGCATCGGTTTTTGCTGATTCAATCGGTTGGTTCATAGGGGGGATTTTTCAAAATATTTCATATCAAGATTTACTGGACTCATCTCTCTTAAGCGTTCGACAACCGACGGCATTTTTTCAATTACGTATTGAATATCTTTTTCCGTCGTACCGCGTCCGAGCGTAAAACGTATCGATCCATGCGCCGCTTCATAAGACAGCCCTGTCGCGAGAATGACATGAGAAGGATCAAGCGAGGTACTCGCACAGGCGGAACCGGTAGAAACCATAATGCCTTCCGCATCGAGATAGAGCACGGCCGCCTCCCCTTCAATATCCATAAATGAAATATTCGCGCTATTCGGAAGCCGTTCGGAAGGATGTCCATTCAAGATCGTTTTCGGAATTTGCAATAATCCTTCCACGAGCCGGTCCCGTAATTGAGTCAACCTCTCCGAATCTTGTTCGCGAGCATGTTCAACCAGCTCCACCGCTCTCTGAAGCCCTGCGATCGCCGGAACATTTTCCGTTCCTGAACGAATATTTTTTTCCTGCCCGCCTCCGATCACGCGTGGAGCGAGCCGTATCCCGCGGCGCACAAATAATACGCCAATGCCTTTTGGTCCGTATATTTTTGATCCATTGAATGTCAGGAGATCGGCATGATTTTTTTCCACGGAAAGTTTTTGATACCCCGCCGACTGACATGCATCGGTATGAAAAAGCGGATAGGGCGTATTTTCAGATTTTCTCCAGCGTAAAATGGCCCGACCAATATCTTCAATGGGCTGAATACTCCCGATTTCATTATTTGCCGACATAATGGAGACAAGAAGCGTCTCCGGACGAAGCGCTTTTTTTACATCCGTGATACTTACCTGCCCATATCGATCAACCGGGAGAATGGAGAGCTCGATTCTTCCTTTTTTCTGAAGGGCGAGAAGCGGTTCAAGAACGGCATGATGCTCAATGGCGCTCGTAATGACATGCGGAACTTCTTTCCCCGATCTTGCCTGTATAGCGTCACGATGCGCTTTCGTTTCCGGAATCCCAAGAACGGCAAGATTATCCGATTCCGTTCCACCGGATGTAAAAATAATTTCGTTCTCATGCGCTCCAATAAATTTCGCAACCGCTTTTCTTGCTCTCGTCACCGCCTGTTGCGCGGAAAGTCCCGCGGAATGAAATGATGATGGGTTTCCGTAGATTTCTGAAAAGAACGGAAGCATCGCTTCCGTGACGCGCGTATCCGTGGGTGTTGTCGCCGCGTGATCCAAATAGACAATGCGTTTCTTCATATATGCAGGGCAATAGATGAGAGTGTTGTCTCATGCAATGACTTAACCATGGTTGCCTGGAGGCCTCTCCAAAGATGCTTGCTTCGACACCTTGATTCGACCGGGCACGCTATGCCCGCTTGGCATTCGACAAAAGAAATAGGACCTTCAATCGCTTCAATAATTTCACTCGCGGAAATATCTTTCGGATGACGCGTGAGTCGATACCCGCCCCCCGGACCTTTCCGTCCTTGAATAAGCCCCGCTTCTTTCAGGCGAAGAGCGATCTCTTCCAAATATCCTGCAGAAATCTCCATGCGCTCAGCAATATCAGAAAGAGAAACAAACATATCGCCTTCAAAAAGAATAGCCAGCTCCGTCATAAGAATAAGGCCGCTATGGTGTCGTTCGGAAACGCGAAATAATGAATTCATAAAAACCTAGCTTGTGGCTAGGAATTTACGTTTTATATCAATCTTCGTCAAGCCGCGGCGCTTGTCTCCTCTTCCTTTTTCTTCTGACCTTGATGTGACCAATAAATGGCAAGGACAATAAAAGTAAATGTCACGAGCGACAATTGAGGAATATCAAAGCCAAACCAGTCTAAGTACCTTGTTGAACAAGAAACGCCAACCGTACAAGGGGCTGCCGATTCCGGAATCAGATGATAATACAGGAGATTCTGATACAAGCCGATCAGCCAGCCGACAATGGCGAATGGATACGCGTATATGTGTACGCGTTTATCTTCAATCAGCATGCCGGCCAAAAGAATCACAACCAATGGATACATGGCGATGCGTTGATACCAGCACAATACGCAAGGCGGAAGCTTCATCACCTCGCTAAAAAAGAGCGAGCCGGCCGTTGCGGCTACCGATAGGAGAAAGGCGAATGGAATCGCGAACTTTTGCTGTAGCATCTTCATATTTGCTGGAGTGAAATTAGCCCGATAATAACTCGATCTTTCGCGACAAGAAATGTCTCCTTATTATCAGCGAAATGGAGCCGTAACATATTTAACAATGATGACGGTATCTCAATTCCCTCAGATTGGAAATAGTCGGCATATCCAAACCAAAACTCTCCCAAATCGCTTTTCCCGATAAATACTTTTTGCGGAATATAGTCTACATCCTCCAATCCCATAGGGGTCACAAGCATATCCGTACTCCGAGAAAGCAGGGCTTGCGCGAGTTCATGGCATTCGGAATTCATGACAAGCCCGGAGCTGATGCATATGAGGTCGCTGGCCGGAATACCCATTTCTGGAAAAATATCGGAAACCTCAATGGATACGGCCGATTCATTTGCAATAAGTTCTTGTCCAACCCTCGTTTTCTTACGAAAACGCCCAATCGTGCTATCAGCCAGATGCTTTAGCGTATCCTTCATAATATCCGCAGTATAGCAAAATCCCCCAGCGCATACAGCCACCGGGGGAATTTCTTGAAAAACGAATTATCGAGTGACCTCAATCGTTTCACTCAGCTCTGCATTTGGAGCAGAAACCGTGATGCGAGCATTGGTCGAAGTACTTCTGACAATAAAGTAGCCCGTTCCCGTTGTCGATGTTTCCGTTGGATCAATCGGCATGCCAACGACATAGAGTTCATCGGCATATAGCGCGCTCAAGGCAACTCCGCCCGTACAACTGGATGTCGCGACATCGCTTCGGCAAACCTCGAGAGCGGTTGTACCGATGCCTGAAGGCAATACGCCTGAGTTATCGATCGTATACTGATACACGGCATTCAAAATCGTATTCACATCGCTTCGTCGCTGAGCATTATTGCTCTGCGCAAGCTGACGAGATGGATTAATCGCGATAATAACGATCGCGGCGAGAATGGCGATAATGGCGATCACCAAGAGGAGCTCGATGAGGGTAAACCCTTTTTGAAGTTGCTGTTTTTTCATAGGTATAAAATAATTCTGTTCGAAGTATAGCAAATTAATCTGGAATCACAAAGCTTAACCCCAGCTTGGGATTCTTTGCGCGCATCGCGAGGCCGGCTAATACAGCCGTGATATCATTTTCCATCTCATCCGTTGAAAGCGGCATCTCAGGCAAGGTGACTTGAAGACCTATCTTCTCGGTTAAAAATGCGTCCAATCCCTTCATCTGACCGGCGCCGCCCGAAAGCAATACGGTGGTTACCTTGCGCTTTGTTTTCCCCTCATAATACGCTCGCGCCTCCATAAATTCTTTGATAAGCGGATCATATATTTTTTCCACAATCTCCTTCACCTCGCCCTTCAGCCCGTCTTTAATCTTCTTTTTCTCCGCTCGACCGGCGGTAAGCTTTTTCTTTTTCGCCAATGCCTCGGTAATCATCATCCCGCCGATGGCTTTCGAAATAGAAAGCTGCTGACCGAGCGCGTCCGCAAAAACCATGCGTGTTCCGCGCCCGCCGATATCAATAATAGCCACCGCCTTCTCTTCCTCCACCAGATCTTTTGAAACAAGCGCCCGCGTCAACGACGTCGCCTCGGGTTCAAGCGCAATGAGATCCAAGCCTGCGAGCATGACGGTATTCGCATAAGCCTGCACAATCTCCTTTCGAACGGCAGCGAATAAAATATCATGCTCAAGCTCTCCCGTTGAAAGAATATTATAGTCCCAGGCAATTGTTTCCAGGGTAAATGGGAGAAAATTTGTTGCTTTCTTCAGTACAAGCGCGTCCAGCTCCTCTCCATTAAGTTCTTTTGGGGCCGTCACATGCATGGAATACACCTGTGCCTCAGGAACGCCGACAATCACTTTATTCGAAGAAACTTTTTTCGGCCCGGCTTCTTCCACAAGCGTTCGAATGAGTTCAGAGACGGCTTCTTGGTCTTTAATTTCCGCATGTTGAATCAATCCTTCAGGAACTTCGACCTCGGAGGTGGAACGGATTTGCTTTCCGCCCGCGCCGCCCAGGGCCAATAACCTCAAAGATCGATCCGAAAGATCGATTGCAAACGCACCTGGTCCAAAAAGTCCGGAAAGCCAAGACATAGTTAGAAGTTTATCACATCTTGCCAAGCCGTGATGCTCAATGCGGGTTGAACCGTCGCGACATCAACTTGAATCTTTCGCGTGATGCCGAGCACGGTACTCGTTGTTTGCACCGTGCGATCCGTATTCCCCGTGCCGCCGACAGAAAGCACATAACATGTATCATCGCTGACATTCAGCAGCTCGCCGCCCGCATAACTTGTCGAATTGAGGAGTTCGTATAAGGCATATTCAGCGCAAGCGGTTGCCGCGGCATGCGCCCTTTCCGACGCCTCTTCTTGAATACGGACCGTCGCCACTCCCGTGGCGCGAAATAGGCCGCTCGTTAAAAATAAAACCATCACCGCCGCTAAAACGAGGACGGTCAGCAATGCTACATACCCTTCTTGATATCTCATAAGCGCCTTCTAATGGTTGCTGAACCGGTAAAAACCTTTCCGGTATCTTCTCCTACACCGATATCAGCCTCCGTTGAACTGACAGACATCTCTATTCTAATACTTCCGGGAGAACTCGTTGCGGAAACATTTGTAAAAACTAAATTCATGATCCGGATTTCATTTGCTGTCAGCGTAGACGTGGCCGCCGTCCCGGCTTTCATTTTTAATACCTCGTCTTCCACAAGAAAAATCGTTGGGTTTGAGGAGGTCGCCGCCATCACAAGCGTAAGCTGAGAGCTCGTCGTCCCTTGTGCGGGTAATGTCACACTTTCCGCATTTCGAATGCTTGTGAGCATTCTTGTCATCGCAGCCGTTCCGCCCTCATTCACTTCGTGAAGCTCATCTGTTTTTTGCACGCCCTGCAATACCTGGATAAGAAGCGCGGATGAAATCAATAAGAAGACACTGATAATCAGCACGTAAAAAAGGGTCTCGATCAATGTAAATCCTTCTCGATATTTCATACTACGGTCCCGGAATAAGGATATAGACTTCATTCGCATTATTCGGCGTCGCGACAAAAGCTCGCTGAGTCGATACAGCCATGCCATCCGCATCCCCGGCTAAATTAAATGTCGCAATGACATCAATGGTATTCGGATCACTCATATCGATCACCAGCAATTCATTTGCATTGTCATCCACTCCCACGAATACCAAATCATTCGCCACGCGTATGACATTCACGCTGTCATAGTCGGTTGAAGTGATTGTCGTCGGAGACGTCGGCGTGGAAATATTCACCACATAAAATTCATCCGCACCGCCGCGTCCCGCCGTTCCCAAATACGCAACCGTTCCTGAAACAGCCACGGCAAAGGCATTCGCCGCGCCCGTAAGATTCAAGGAGCCGCCGACCCCCATACTGCCGGGAACCGTCACATTCACCGCTTGAAGTTCTTGAGAATTGCTTTCACTTGCAATAAACGCAAAGTCTGTGCCTGTTTCAGATAGCGCGACGTCATATTCTCCCGCCCCCAAATTCGCGCTTCCAAGCAAGCTCGGACTTCCGGGCGTTGAAATATCATATACGTAAAATACAGGGTTGCTTCCGGCATTATTTCTTGTCAGATATAAACGATTTCCTTTAATCGCCACATCGCGTCCATCGCCGCCGCCGGCAAGGTCGAAAGATGTTGCAATACTCGGGCTCGATAAATTGGAAACATCGATCACATACAGCTCGGTCCCTCCCGTCGCGACATAGGCATAGGTTCCCGTGACCGCCACGCCCCACGCATGCCCGTCCAAACCAAGCGATCCCAAAACAGTCGGACTCGTAGAGCTGGTCGCATCAATAATGTAAAACTCATCTTGCGCGGAAGTGCGCCTGCCGATAAACCCAATGGTTCCGCTTACCGCCGCGGAAATAGCATTTGAAGTTCCGGCGAGATCCACCGTGGACGCAATAGATGGATTCGTCCAATCTCCCACCGGCGCCGCAATGGTCTTTTGCCAATTTTTAATAATGGTCGCGAGAACAACCGAGCGCGTCTGCCCGCCATCGACCCAGCTCACCGTGGATGTCACATAGCGCGTATCAGCATCTGGTTCAGAAATTTCAATGGTGCGTGAAAAGATTGCCGTTGTATCGCTTGTTCCAGAAAAATTCCATTGTGAACCTGAAAGAGCGAGACCATGCGTTCCCGCCGTCAATTCAGCAAAGCTTCGATCGCGAATCGCGCGCACAGCCTCAATCCCTTCTTGCGCCATACGAAATCCATCCGTTCGATTACTCGCATGAAAACTACCTCTGTACACATCCACAAAAGCAAGCACCACCGCCCCCATTAGTAATGAAAATATCGCGACGGCTAATAATACCTCGATCAAGCTCTGTCCTTTTTCAAATCGCATCTTTTTCATATTAGTCAACTTCAATATTTCCTGACGAACGAATATGTAAATTCCTATAGAGCGTTCCCGCATAAATCGACCACACTTCATCAACAGTTGATGTGCCGTATAATTGAGAAAAGACAACCTCGGTTGTTGTGGCCGCAAGTGTCACCGACGGCGAAAAATGATATACCTGATCTTCCGTCACCGTTCTCGTCGCATAATCATCTCCTTGAAAAAGAACATAAGTGCTCGAAGCTGGGAAGACGCGAACACCATGCGGAGCATCGCCGAGATTTGCCACGGCATATGAGCGTGCGATATCAAGCGTGTCTTGAAGCTGCTTCGACGTATCAGTCACAAGTTGATTTTGATAAAACTGAAAAGCAAATGGAGCGCTAATCGCAAGAATAGCCACGCCAATAGCAATGACCATTAATAATTCCAAAAGGGAAAACCCCGAGGCAAATTTAGTTCCGCAATGTAACTCCAGACGTAATTTCATAAATCGGCATAATGATGGCCAGCGCAACAAAGAGCACGATGAGAGCGATAACGAATAAAAGAAGAGGCTCCATGATGGTAGGGAGGCGTCGCGTCGCCGTCTCTACTTCACGATCGTAAAATCGTGCGAGATAATCAAAACTTTCATCGAGCTTCCCGCTTTTCTCACCAACCGAAAGAAGAGCGATGGTTTGCTGTGGAAAGAAATGTGGGTCTTTTCCTAAGATAACCGAGAGCGGAACGCCGGCGGAAAGACGTTTTCTCGCTTTCTTCAGCACCTGCTGATACCGAAGATTCGTTACGGCGTCCCCCGTCGCTTCAAGCGAGTCTTGAATGGTCAATCCGCTTTTAAAAAGCGCTCCAAATACCTGGCTGAATAATGCCAGTTGATAATCTCGCAAGATTTCTCCAAGTAAAGGCAAATGGAGCGCCGCCGTATGCATGAATAATTTGACGGGTTTCAAGCGCAAAAGCAAGAAGTACACAATGACGAGAGCAGCGATGACAAGAGCAACGAGAATGCCATTATTCTGAAGAAAATCCGACGTCGCGAGAAGAATGCGCGTCAAAAGCGGAAGCTTCACATTCAGCGAGGTGAAGAGCGGAACAAGCCGCGGCAAAATAAAAATGGAAATTCCACCGCCAATGACAACGGCCATGGCAAAAACAAGTTCCGGATAAATTAAGGCGGTTTGAATCTTTTGCTTCAATTCCTGTTGCCGCTGTAAAAGATTTGCAAGATAGCGAATATTATCTTCCAATGTTCCATTCACTTCTCCAGCTTTAATAATATTTACCGAAAGATCGCCAAAGACATATTTCGCCCCCTCCATCGCTTCCGCAAAGGCCGTCCCACCCTCAACCTGCGCCTTCATGCGTTGAAGCACTTTTTTAAATCCGGGCGAACGTGTTTCCGCGGCTAGAACCTCCAATGCTTCATTAATCGGAATGCCGCTCTTCACCATGAGAGCAAGATTTTCAAAAAAGTTCGGAATGAGCGACCGATAAGAAGCAGCGGTAATCGAACGAAAAAAAGGAACTTGCATCCCTTTCATTATAACATGACTCATAGCACCCGACTCTTGGACTTCTCGGCCATCTGACACTCACTCCAAACTCCCAGCTCCTAACCCCAAGCTCCAAGCTATTTTACGATTTGGTTACACGAATAATTTCACTCATGGTTGTCTGGCCTTGAAATACTTTCTCCACTCCATCTTCAAGCATGGTACGCATCCCTTGATCTCTCGCCGCCTGACGAATGACATCTGAACTCGTATTCTTCACAATCAATGGTCGAATCTTTTCTGTCACCTCCAGCACCTCAAATAACCCCATACGCCCTACATATCCCGTATGACTGCATACCGTGCACCCTTTTCCTTTATATAAGCGAATATGTCTTGGATCTTTTTTTCCTGATACACGCTTCACGACCTCCGCGAGTCCCGAGTCCTTGCTAATCACCAGCAGCTCTTCCTTATCCGGCGCATAACTCACGACACAATGACTGCAAATTTTTCGTACAAGACGTTGCGCGATGATGACATTCACCGAACTCGCGATCAAAAACGGCTCCACCTCCATTTCGTATAAACGAGGGAATGTAGCCGCGGTATCATTCGCGTGAATGGTTGAAAGAAGCAAATGGCCGGTCAGCGACGCATTAATGGCGATCGTCGCGGTTTGCGGATCACGAATTTCACCCACCATAATAATATCGGGATCCTGACGCACAATAGAACGAAGCCCTGCCTCAAATGTGAGATTTGTTCGATTATTTACCTGAATCTGGCGCACGCCGCGAATATCATATTCAACCGGATCTTCAATCGTCATCACATTCACATCCGGCTGATTCAAAATCACCATAATCGCGTAAAGCGAAGTGGTCTTACCCGAACCGGTCGGCCCGGAAGAAAGAATCATGCCATGCGGAAGACTCGCCGCATGCTTCACTTTTTGCAAGTCATCGCTTTGAAGACCTAGATCTTCCAGGCGCAAGCGCTGAAACCCCTCGGAGAGCAAACGCATCACGACATTCTCCCCATGCGTCACCGGCAAAATGGAAACACGGAAGTTAATATCATTGCCCTCCATGGAAATTTCGAAACGGCCATCTTGCGCCTGCGCATGCTCATCCGTTCTCAATCGTGAAAGAATTTTTACGCGAAATACCACCTTGTCATGATATTCAATCGGATAATGCATGACATCATGCATGCGCCCGTCAATACGAAAACGGACGATCACCTCATTTTTTTCAGGCTCAATATGAATATCAGACGCGCGCTTTTCATATGCCGCCTCAAGCATCAAACGGACCATTTTCACGACATCCTCATCACGCTCTCGCTCCTTCATGGTTTTAAGAAGCGCTTTAATCTGCTCAATTAAATCCCGCTGATATTTTTTGAGCGCGACCTGCACGCCAATCGAACTCGCATAATCCACTTGCACCGGTTTTTGCAAAAGCTTCTCAACCAATTTAAAAAATTCGTAATTATCCAAAAGCGGCGTGGCAATCCTCACAAGATCTTTTTCCTGTTTATAGACAATCGCCTCCTGTTCTTTCGCGACACGCTCAGGCAAAGTCGTGAGCAAATCAACGTCCACCGGCTCTTTTGTGAGATCGACATAAAAATATCCAAGCTCCTCTGCCAGCAGCTGCCCGACCTGGGTGTCGGACATATACCCAAGCTCCGTAATTGCTTGGGGGATCGTCCAACTATGCCGCTCGCTTTGATCTTTGGCGGTATCAAACTCCTGAGAACTTAAAAAGTCTCCTTCCACTAAAAGCGCGCGAAGCCGTTCCTCCTTAAGATGCATGTTATGAATGCTTTTTGATGAGATCTACAATTTGAGCAAGTGAATAATCCGCCTTCACAATATAATCCTTCGCACCAAGTTTCAAACCGCGCTTCCGATCATCTTCTTGTCCAAGATTCGTCAGAATCAATACAGGGATTTTTTTCCACTCTTTATGCTTTTGCATTTCCTCCAATACATCAAACCCGTCCATGCGAGGCATGATCAAATCCAAGAGAATAATATCAGGCTTCTCTGCTTCAATTTTTGCAATCCCCTCCTCGCCGTCATGGGCGACGCTCACCGAAAAACCCTCTCCCTTGAGCTTTGCTTCATACGCCTTTACGAGAAAACGGTCATCTTCAATGACGAGCACCTTCTTTCCTTCTTTTTTTGCCATACGCAAAGAATAATAACGAATCAACACGCCCCTGACAATGGGGCCATGCGAAAAATCAATTCTAAAATTTAAAACAAAATACCGGCGCTAGCCGGCACTCTGTCTTGGCGGAGGGAGTGGGATTCCTCCTCCCCCAATCCTCGCATCCGCAAGCGATCCCCGCTCGGA
>CBDULO010000002.1:0-19142 GCA_965368095.1 uncultured bacterium
GAGGGAAAAAATGAATGGCAAGAAAAATTTGACGCCGCACTTGGTGATGACTTGAATACGGCGAAAGCGCTGGCCGTGCTCTGGGAGATGTTGAAAAGCGATCTCCCACGAGAAGAAAAGTCTGGGCTCATTTCCTATATGGATCAGGTATTGGGCTTTGAATTGGACGTGCTTAAAGGAAAGCTGGTGGCCGTCCCTGCAGAAATTAAGGCGCTCGCCGAGCAACGAAAGTTAGCCCGACTTTCGCAGGACGTGAAAGAGTCTGATATTTTGCGAAATGAAATACAAAATAAGGGTTGGATGATTGAAGATAAAGAGGGGAATACATACGCGCTTCATCCAAAGAACTGATCGAAACAAACCGTCGGTTTCATGCTATACTTTAGCCATGTCAAACGGCGGTTTTGTGCTACATCCGGAGCAAGAACCGAAGGAGGAGCCGACCTTCGAATCAAAACCGGAAGCCATCCCTTCACCGACTGTAGAACAGGAGGGGCTTGATGAAGTGGCTGTCGCGGAATTGAAGGCGCTCAAAGAAATGGCGGAAAAAAAAGCCGAGGAAGCGCCGGAGCATTTTTTGGAGGAGGCGGCCGAAGAAATGGAGGCGTCGAGTGCGGCAACGGGGACTGCTGAACCGGTCGCGGTTGAACAGCCGAAAGACGAGGTGCTGAAAGAAGTCGAGAAAATTCTGGAAGAAGATTTGGGCGCGCTTGTTTCCGGCATGAGTCCAGATGATCGCGCGAAATTTGAGAAAAAAGGCTTGGAAGTCTCAGGACAGATCGCGAATATGGTGCGCGCTTTCAAATTGAAAATGAGCAAGGTCGTCTCATTGATTCGGGAGTGGCTCCATACGATTCCGGGCGTGAATAAATATTTTCTCGAACAAGAAGCGAAAATTAAGGCAGATAAGATTATGGACCTGGAAGAAGCAATGAAGACCGATACTCAAAATCAAGTATAAACATGTTCCCCGCATTCCTTTTTCAATTTAATGTCACATCAAATGCCCCGGCGAGCCAGCCGGTCGATATATTGAATCCATTCGCCTTGCTCACGCATCCGCTTGCCGTGGCCTTGTATGTCTTGATTGGAATTATTTTTGGAACCTATATTGTTTTGCTCATTATCCGTTCCATTCTCTCAAAACAGAAAAAGTTCGGCACGTCATTTGATCTGAAAGTATTGAAAGTTCGCGTTCCCAAAGAATTGCGACAGGAAGATGCGGCGCAGGATAAGTCACAGTCTCAAATCCAGGAGCTTATCGGGGCAATGGACACGGTTTTCTCTACTGTGGGTTCGCTGAAAGCGGAGCGGGGATTTGGCGCATGGCTTCGCGGCCGCGCGGATCACTTCTCTTTCGAAATCGTTGCAAATGACGATCGGATTAGCTTTTATGTCACCGTTCCGGAGCATCTGCGCTCATTCATTGAAGAGCAAATTCAAGCGCAATATCCAAATGCGCAAATTGATGAAGTGACCGATTATAATATTTTTTCTCCGCAAGGCGTGATTTTGGGAAGTTATCTCAAGCTTCGACGACAAAATTATTTCCCCATCAAAACCTACGAAAAACTGGAATCCGATTCGATGAATTCCATTACAAATGCTTTATCGAAAGTCGATAAGGAAGATGGGGCGGTGATTCAATTCATTGTTCGCAGCGCAAGAAAAGAGTGGCGGGCCGGCGGCTTGAGTATCGCGCGCGCCATGCAACAGGGAAAAAAGCTTTCCGATGTACAAAAGGGCGGGCTATTGAAATCGCTTGGAAAAGGTATTGGAAAAGAAGTGAAGGGGTTTGCGTCGAGTTCAAAAAAACCGGGTGAACCGCAAAAGTCAGACGAGCCATATCGTTTATCTCCACTTGAGGAAGAAATGGTGAAAGGACTCGAGGAAAAAGCCGCGAAATCCGGACTGGATGTCAATGTGCGCGTCATGACTTCTTCAAAAGCGCCGGCAAAAGCCCAGCAGTATTTAAATGATATTTTGAATGCCTTCGGTCAATTCAATATTTACGAATACGGCAATAGCTTCGTGAAAGAAATGCCGCGTTTTCAGAAAAAGATCATCCGCGATTTCATCTATCGAAATTTCACCGAGAAATATAAGATGGTTTTGAATGGCGAAGAAATGGCGACCCTTTTTCATTTCCCCCTTCCATCAACCGAAACGCCAAAAATCGATTGGCTGCTTTCAAGAAAAGCGGCTCCGCCATCCAATCTTCCAACCGAGGGACTGCTTTTGGGTCATGTCGATTATCGAAATCACAAATTCGACGTGCGTATCAAGCAGGAAGATCGCCGCCGGCATATGTATATCATCGGTAAATCCGGTTCCGGTAAAACGGAAATGATGAAAGCCATGGTTCAGCAGGATATTGAAGAAGGGCGAGGCGTGTGCGTGATCGATCCGCATGGCGACTTCGCGGAAGACGCGCTTGGTTTCGTGCCAAAAGAACGCGCGGAAGATGTCGTCTTTTTCGATCCATCCGATTTCGAGCGTCCAATGGGATTGAATATGCTTGAATTCGATCCGGAAAAACCGGAGCAAAAAACCTTTGTGATTAATGAGCTTCTGAAAATTTTCGACAAGCTCTACGATTTAAAATCCACTGGCGGTCCGATGTTTGAGCTGTATATGCGAAATGCCATTTTGCTTCTCATGGATCATCCGGAGTCAGGCTCAACCCTGATGGAGATTCCAAAAGTATTGGCGGATGAAGAATATCGAAATCTCAAGCTTTCAAAATGTAAATCGCAAGACGTTATCGACTTTTGGACAAAAGAAGCCTTGAAGGCCGGCGGAGAAGCATCGCTCGCGAATATGGTGCCGTATATCACGTCTAAACTCACGCCATTTATCTACAATGACTATATGCGGCCGATTATTGGCCAGCAAAAAAGCGCTTTTGATATTCGAGACGTCATGGATAATCAAAAGATTTTACTTTTGAAACTTTCAAAGGGAAAGATTGGGGATTTGAATGCCTATTTGATCGGTATGGTGCTTGTGGGAAAGATTCTTATGGCGGCGCTCGCGCGCGGAGATCAAGAGGCCGGAGAGCGAAAAGACTTTTACCTCTATATTGATGAATTTCAGAATTTTCTCACGGAGTCTATCTCCTCCATTCTTTCCGAAGCCAGAAAGTATGGCTTGGATTTGATTATCGCGCACCAATTCATCGGGCAATTGGAAGAAACAAAGGAGATTCGAGATGCGATTTTCGGAAATGTGGGAACCATGTGCGTCAATCGCGTCGGCGTTGAAGATGCTGAATTTTTGGCAAAAGAATTTGCGCCGGTATTTACGGAATATGATCTTGTGAATGTTGAGCGCTTCACCTTTAATATGAAATTACTCATAGACAATCAGGTGTCGCGTCCATTTAATATGAGTCCGATTCAAGCACGTCGTCCTGAAAGTAAAAAACTCGCCAATATGATCCGTGATCTTTCTCGGTACAAATATGGCCGCAAGCGCACCCTTGTTGAAGCAGAGATTCAAGATCGTCGAGAATCCACATTAGCTCAAATCGATGGAGATACGTTATAATGGCTACAGAGTACGGAGGGGAAATGAAAAACAAAAATAAAAAAACAAGTGAAGAAGCGGAAGGATTGAAGGGGTATGAGACCAAGGTCATGCTGGCGCTTCGCGCTGTCAAAAAACTGAAGGGACAAATTGAGAATATCGAGCGCTTACTCGAGCAGGGTCCGGAAAGCGATGATGGCGAATGGGCGTCCATTTTGGAGCAGGATGATGGCGGCGTATATGCTTCGAGCGCAGAAGCAAGAGAAATTGACGGCGTCTTTGACGGATTGCATATGATTGGCGAGGATGGCGGGAAATATGCCGTGCCGGCGAATTATGCGTCGAAATCAAAACTTGTTGAAGGAGATTTATTGCGACTTTGCATCGGAGATCGAGGACGATTTATTTTCAAACAAAAAGGACCGATTGAAAGACTGCGGCTTGTTGGCGTCTTAATGCAGGACGATGTTCGCGGAACATGGAAAGTGTCGGCAAGCGGCCAGCGCTATCACGTGCTTCCTTCGGCAGTATCATTTTTCCAGGGAGATGTCGGTGATGAAGCCGTGATTCTTGTACCGAAAGACACGCCTTCTCGATGGGCGGCAATCGAGAATATCGTGAAGCGTGCGATGATGGTTTGACGGATCGCGCTCCCTCGGACAAAATGCGAGGGCTATGGCATCCCTTTCTCAAACCTATCGACCAAGTCAGTTTAAAGAAGTGACGGGACAAAATCATGTCACCGAGACCCTCCGTAAAGAAGTGGCAACCGAAATGCTGGGCCACGCTTTTTTATTTTCGGGACCTCGCGGAGTGGGAAAAACAACGACGGCAAGAATCTTCGCAAAAGCATTGAATTGCGAAAAACCGACCGAAGGGGAGCCATGTAATACATGTGCAAGCTGTGTGCGAGCAAATGAAGGCCGAGCCATGGATTTGATTGAGCTTGATGCCGCGACGCATACGCAAGTCGACAAAATCCGCGAGGGAATTGTGGAGCACGCCCGTTTCGCGCCGGTAGACGGAAAAAGAAAAATCTACGTGATTGATGAAGCGCATATGCTTTCAAGCTCATCTTGGAATGCGCTATTAAAAACGCTCGAAGAACCGCCGGAATATGCATTTTTCATTTTCGCCACCACGGAGTGGCATAAGGTCCCAACAACCATTGTTTCGCGCTGTCAGCGATTCGATTTTTTGCGCATTGATGACGAGGCTTTAGAGGCGAGAGTGAAATTGATTGCGGAAAAAGAGGGTTGGAAGCTTGACGATGAAGTTGTGAAGCTCATTGTCGCTCGCGCGGATGGGTGCGCGCGCGATGCCGAAACGCTATTGGGCCAGCTCGGCGCTTTGGGAGAATCGCATATCACCAAAGAAATCGCTGAATTGGTCATCCCGCGAAGCCATGTACCCGATGCGGCGTCCCTTGTTTCGCTTTGGGCTGATCGAGACTACCCGGCGAGCTATGCAAAGGTGCATGAACTATTTGAATCTGGATTTTCCATGGAGTCCTATGTTGATGACCTTCTCTATATTTTTCGTATGTTGCTCGCCGCGTCCGCCAGCAAAGATATAAAAGAAAAGTGGGAAAAGGGTCCGGAAGAGGAGCGCTGTCTCGTTCCCCTTATTGGAAAATTTGAGCCGGCGGAAATCCACGATATCGCACTTATGCTTTTTGATCGACGAAAAGATATGAAGGCGGGCGTGGATCCGCTTTTCGCCATGGAGCTTGCGACAACGCTTATTTCGCATGGATTATTGCGACATTCAGGCGATAGTACAAAGGTGAAGTCCGAGCCCGCACCGGCGCCAGCGGCGAAAAAAGACGCTCCCGTAAAAAAAACGGACAATGACCGGCAGCCTCCTGAACCGCCCGCGCCGACAAGCTCGCCCCCTGAATCAAAGCTGCCCGCAAAACCGCCGGAGCCGGCGAAGCCATCCGAACCGGTTGAGCCGCCCGAGTCTTCGCAGAAGACCATTGAGAGACAGGAATCCCGGCCGACGGAAGCCGGGAAGGAGCCCGCTGCGCCAACGATCGATATCTTAGACGTAAAAAAATACTGGCGCCGCATTGTCGAAAAGGTCAGCGAGAGAAATCCATCGCTTCGTTTTATTTTACAGATAACCAAGGTAGAAGCTATTCGCGACAATACGCTTGTTTTGAGTTTTCAATATCCCTTTCATCGAGACAAAATCATGAAGACGAGCAATATCAAGCAGATGATCGAATTGATTATCGAGGAATTGGTTGGACATAAATTACTTATTGAGGGAATCGTGCAGTCGGAAGAATCCGGTCCGGGTGAAGTGAAAAAAGATATGGTCGATAATATTTTGGAGGCTTTTGGCGGGAGTGTAGTAGAATCTTAGTATGAACGTCCTCGAAACCGCCTTCCGTCCTTTACGAAAACTATATCATTGGACCGTCGCCAAGGCGGAGCATCCAAAAGCGGTATACTGGCTGGCTTTTTTTGCTTTTCTGGAAAGCTCAATCTTTCCCGTTCCTCCGGATGTGCTTTTAGTGGCCATGACATTTGCAAAGCGTGAACGCGCCTTTCGATACGCGGCCGTCACCTTGCTCTTCTCATTGCTTGGCGGCATCGCGGGATATGTAATTGGATTTGGCTTATATGAAAGTATCGGGCAGGCGATTATTCACACATATGGATTGGAGGAGCTTGTTCAAACAATCGGGGCGCGCTATGAGGCGAATGCTTTTATCGCGGTGTTTACGGCGGCCTTCACGCCCATCCCATATAAGCTCATCACCATTTCCGCCGGTCTATTCAAAATAAGTTTCTTTCCCTTCTTTATCGCGTCTCTCATCGGCCGCGGTATCCGTTTCTTTGCTGTCGCTGGCGTTCTCTATTATGTGGGGCCAAAGGCAAAGCCATTTATCGAGAAATATTTTGAGCTCGTAACCCTGCTATTTACCGCTCTGCTGATCTTAGGGTTCTTTGCTCTTCGATATATCTAGAGGCCGGGCCAGGTTTACGGCATAAGGATTTCTGTTTACAGTCTTTTATATGAGGCTTAATTCGAAGGAGATACAAGGAACGCCCGTTTTTACGGAGCGAGGGCTTTCCGTAGGGAAGGTCGCCAGTTTTGATATCGACGCGGAAACCGGAAAGCTCGCACAATTGCGAGTAAGTCACCGCGGATTTATTTCCGGGCTATTATCAGATGAATTATTCGTTCCGTGGACCTCCATCATGGAAATGACGGCGGAGCGCATTGTGATTTCTGACACAGCCATTCCCGCTGAGGCGCGCCAAGTAGCGAAGCATCCGGCGGCAAGTCCCAAGCCGCTTCTTAAAGAGCAAAAAACATGACGGCTATCGAAAACGGTTTGCTCCGCACGGCGGCATTCCGTGCGGCAGAAGGATATCCTCCTTCTTTTTACGAGTGGATAGCTCAAGCGGAAGTTCCGCGTGAATCCAATTTGATATTTGTTGAAGAAATAGCGCGGCGTCTGATTCAGGAAGGGCGAATAAAAGAAGCGCGCGGCCGAATTGTTCTCCCGGATTTTGAAGAACAGATATCGCGACATGAGGAGCGCCGCGCGCTCTTTCATGCAAAAATAAGAAAAGCACGAAGAGTGGCTGCGTGGCTTGCTCGACAAAGAAGCGTGCGGTTTGTCGCGCTTTGCAATACAACAGCCATCGCGCATGCGAGAGAGGATTCCGATCTCGACTTCTTTATTATCGTGAAAAAGGGAGCGATATGGCAGTCAAGATTCCTTTCCGTTCTTCCGTATAAACTCATGAGGAAAAGGCCCGGTGATGGAAAAACAAATAGCGACGCGGTCTGCTTATCGTTTTTTGTCGATGAAACGGCTCTTTCTTTGGAGGCGCTTCAGCTTTCGAGGGGCGGTCAAAAACAGGATCCATATCTTCGCTACTGGCTATTATCTCTTCTTCCTCTGCTTGATGACGGAGTGTCGGAGCAATTTTGGAATGAAAATGAATGGTTGAGAGAGAAGCACGGGCTTGCAACAAAGTGGATGCCTCATCCGGATTTCCGCGTGCAAATACCGAAGCGAAGAATTCCTCATTTTCAATTCGTGGAGGACCGGACAAGAAAAATTCAAAAACGCGCCTTCCCAAAAGGAATCTCTGAATCTATAAATCAAGGGTCGCATGTAATTGTCAGTGACCGAATGTTAAAGTTTCATACGACGGATCGGCGCGAGCAATTTCGAGAAAACTATGAACGCATTTGTCGAACAATCTCTCTCTCACCTTAAAGGCTGGAAGCCAAGCGAGTGGCTATGGCGTCTCGCGATTCTTTCTTTGCCGTGGCAGACAAGGATTTTTGTTGAAGGTCCGTCTCTTGCTGGATATCCATGGGAGCAGGGGAGGATCTCCCTGTATCTTTCCATGGGATTGATGGTCGGCTATATCCTGTCGCTAGTTGTAGAAAAGCGCTCGGGGCGCCCGCTCATGATTCGACCGGGAATGATACTCGGATTCTTGCTCCTTGGCATGGTCACCATCCTCACCATGAATAAGCGAGCAACCGCCATGTGGGCGGTGCAAGTCCTCGTGCTCATTTATTTCTTCGTGAATCTCGCGAGGGACGGACTGGTGAAACGCGAGGGGCTTGTCACCTGGTTCTGCATTTCCTTAATCCCGCATGCGCTTCTTGGTATTTGGCAATTTTTTGATCAAAAAATATTCGCCTCAACCTTGCTCGGAATCGCCGAACAGCTGCCGGAAACGCTCGGTGTTTCCGTGATTGAAGTGAATGGAGCACGGACTCTGCGCGCCTATGGCGGATTCCCTCATCCAAATATTTTCGGGGGCTGGCTGGCATTTGGAATTGCCGGCTCCCTCTTTCTTGCGGTCAAAAATAAAGGGAAGGAATTGTATCAATGGGGAGGTGTGTTGCTTTTATTGTCCGCGGCGCTTTTCGTTTCTTTTTCACGAAGCGCGTGGCTCGTCACAACCTTATTGACGGCGGTTGTCACCGGCCTGACCTTTTACAAAAGTGAAACGGCGGAGCAAAAAAATCGCGTCATTCGAACGATATCCGTGCTTGGCGTATTTCTTGTGCTTCTTGGCATATGGCAGGCGCCGCTCCTTTCGGCGAGAACACAGGCAACGGAACGTCTGGAAGCTAAGTCATTTGAAGAGAGAGGATTTGCCATTGAGCTCGCGGAAAAAACAATTGCCGATCATTGGCTGCTTGGCACGGGCCAGGGCGCGTATTTGTTCAGTCTTGAAAAAACCGGTGTCTGGGATGGTTCCTATCCGGGGCCGCCTATTCCGCCGCATAATGCATTTATTCTGCTCTTCGCCGAGCTTGGTCTCTTAGGAACGGTCGGCATGCTTTTATTTGCGACCGGAATACTGCGGCAGGTGACAAGAAGGCGAGAGTGGCTTCACTATCGTTCACTGGTCTTTTTTGTGCCGATTCTTCTATTGGGTTTATTCGACCACTATCTTTGGTCGTTATGGGCGGGGCAAGTATTGCTTGCCGTCGTGGTAACGGGCTGGGCATTGACTCTTGACAATTACGAATAATAAGGTAGAGTTCTCCTTCGTTCCTTTATAAGGAGGCGCCTTGGCTAGCAAGTCCGAACAAGCAATTCAATTGCGTTATCCGGCAACGGAACCGCCAAGAGAAAATCACGAGCAATATTTCCAATGGCTCTTGAGTCAGAAGAAGCTCCATGACTCCGTGCTCGAAAAGATGGCGGATGCCGTCGTCGTGACGGATGAAACCGGGAAGGTAACTTTCATTAATCGGGCGGGTGAAAAACTGCTTGGTCAAAAAATGAGCGACCTCGGCTCCGGCCATATCCTCGAACACTTTCGCGATGAGGATGGTGGCATGGTCAGCTGGATGGGTCGAAAGATTTTTCATCTGGAAAGCATGCATAATGAGCGCACGGTTGTCGTGCGCCCAGACGGATCTCAAGTGCCGGTTCTTCTCTCGCTCTTCCCGCTGACGGATGAAGGAAAGCTCATTCGCGCGGTCGGAATCATGCGAGATCAGACGGAAGTCGAGAAGCGAAATCACGAGCTCGAGACGGCAAATAAGAAGCTCGCCGAAGCGAACAAGAGGCTTGAGGAAATCGCCCGCACGGACGAAATGACCGGTCTTCTGAATCGCCGCGCGTTTCTTGAGCGCCTCAATGACTATATGGCTGCGGCCAGGCGCTATAATGAGCCATTGGCCATCGTCTATATCGACCCCAATAAGTTCAAGCCGGTGAATGACACCTATGGCCACGCGCAAGGGGATCGAGTCATTCGAGAAGTGGCGCATCGTTTTCGACACGCGCTATACGAAACCGATATTGTCGCGCGATACGGCGGTGACGAATTCGTCGCCATTCTTCCGAGAACCGGCGGGGCGAATATTGAGAAGCCGCTCAGAAAAATCTGGAAAGAGCTGTGTTTCAGTCTTGATCTGGAGCATCCTGATACGAAGCGGAGTAATGGCGTACGGATCACCGTGGCCATTGGCGCCGCTGTCCGTATGGGGTCACGCATTCCTTCGGTGGAGGAATTTATCAGCCTTGCCGAAAAGAAGATGTACCAATCGAAGGACAGGCGGAGCCGATTTGAAGTGGATATACAAGCCGGGTTCTAGCCCCTATTTCTGACCCTCGACGCGAACCGTCGGGGGTCTTGACATTCAAGCCTCATTTTTGGCACACTGGGACTCACACTTGATTAGCATTCTAATGCAGAGAGTGCTAAATCAACACATTTTACCTAATACTAACGTCAATATTATACCTATGAACTTACGTCCACTTGCAGATCGCGTTATTGTGCGAGCGAGTTCAAAAGAAGAGAAAACCGCTTCCGGAATTATTCTGCCGGACACGGTCGATAAAGAGCGCCCGGAGCAAGGCGAAGTCATCGCGGTTGGTCCGGGGAAACTCTCTGACTCAGGCACGCGCGTCGCCATGGATATAAAGGTTGGCGACACCGTTGTCTTTAAAAAGTACGCGCCGGACGAAGTAAAAATCGGCGATGATGAATATCTCGTCTTGAGCGAATCCGACATCATGGCAGTAATTGATAACTAAGCTCTAAAAGCAAATAGTAATTAAATTGATATGGCAAAAAATATTATCTTTGATACAGAAGCGCGCGCGAGTCTGAAGCGCGGCGTCGACAAGCTCGCGAATGCGGTAAAAGTCACCCTTGGTCCGAAAGGGCGGAATGTGGTGATCGAACAGAGTTTTGGTTCGCCAACCATCACAAAAGACGGCGTGACCGTCGCGCGAGAAGTTGAGCTGGAAGACAAAATCGAAAATATTGGAGCGGAACTTGTAAAAGAAGTAGCGTCAAAAACAAATGATGTTGCCGGCGACGGAACAACGACCGCCACGGTTCTTGCGCAAGCCATGATTACCGAAGGGATTAAGAATATTACCGCCGGGGCGAATCCGCTCTCCGTAAAGCGCGGAATGGAGAAGTCTCTTGAAGCTGTCGTAAAAGAATTGCAGGAGAATGTTTCTCAGCCGGTTTCGGGCGATATGATCGAACATGTGGCTTCAATTTCCGCGAATGATCGCGAAATCGGAAAAACCATTGCCAATATGGTGAATGAAATGGGAAAAGAAGGCGTGATCACGGTTGAAGAAGGCCAGTCATTTGGGATCGAGCAGGAAGTCGTAAAAGGCATGCGTATTGATAAAGGATATGCATCTCCGTATATGATTACGAATCAGGAGCGCATGGAGGCCGAGTTTTCAGACGCGCCGATTCTCGTCACGGACAAAAAGATTTCATCCGTGCAGGAGCTTGTGCCGATTCTTGAAAAAATCATGAAAGCTGGAACCAAGGAACTTGTGATTATTGCGGATGATGTTGACGGCGAAGCGCTCGCGACGCTCGTCGTGAATAAACTTCGCGGTGTATTCAATGCACTTGCGATTAAGGCGCCGGGATTCGGTGATCGTCGAAAAGAAATGCTTCAGGATATTGCGGTCATGACCGGCGCGACCTATGTCACGGAAGATGTAGGACGAACGCTCGATTCCGTTGAGATGCATGATCTCGGAAGCGCAAGAAAAGTGATTGCGACAAAGGACGCGACAACCATTGTTGATGGAAAGGGTGAACAGGGCGCCGTCGAAGGCCGTATCAATGCGATCAAGCAGCAAATGGATCAGACGGATTCAAGCTTCGACAAAGAGAAATTGCAGGAGCGCCTCGCGAAACTCGCGGGAGGAGTCGGTGTCATTAAAGTGGGTGCCGCGACCGAAGTGGAAATGAAGGAGAAGAAGCACCGCATTGAAGACGCAATCGCTGCGACAAAGGCAGCCGTGGAAGAAGGGATTGTTCCGGGCGGGGGTGTAGCACTCATTCGCGCGCTCAAGATTCTTGATGTCGTGGATGTGCAAGGGGAGGAAGAAATCGGTATTTCCATCCTCCGACGAGCCATGGAAGAGCCGCTTCGTCATATCGCGGCAAATGCCGGCAAAGACGGCGCGGTCATCGTGGAAGAAGTAAAAAAGAAATCCGGAAATGAAGGATATAATGCCGCAACCGACGAATTCGTCGATATGGTGAAAACCGGAATCATTGATCCTACCAAGGTGACGCGGTCAGCGCTTCAGAATGCGACTTCCGTCGCGGCGCTCTTCCTCACAACGGAATGCGTGATCGCGGATCAGCCAAAGACAGACGAGCCTGGAATGCCGGGAGGCATGGGAGGCGGAATGCCGGGCATGGGAATGGGAATGTAAAATTGATTTTACCAAGTAAAAGACGCCCAAGCGGCGTCTTCTTAGTTGCTAGACGGAATACCCGTTTTATCGTAATATGTGGCCACTATGGAAAATACAAATGAACAACAGCAGAAGCCGCCCGAGGCCACGCCGGTCATGAAATTTGACCAAAAGGACATTGATGACAATAAGCTCATCGCCGCCCTTTCATACCTCGGCCTTCTCTGTCTTGTCCCGCTTCTCGCGAAGAAAGATTCAAAATTCGCGCAGGAGCATGGCAAGCAAGGTCTCGTGCTCGTGATCGCCTGGGTCGTGATGTGGGTGATCGGCGTTATTCCTATTCTCGGTTGGATCATCGGTTTCTTCGGTTCAATTATTCTTCTCATCATCAACTTGATCGCCTTGGTCAAGGTATTGATGGGAGACTTCTGGGAAATCCCAGTCCTTGGAAAATACCGACATCAATTCAAGCTCTAAGAGCAAAACACAAGCGCCCCCGCAAGGGGGTGTTTGTATTTCTTTTGAAATTAAGAGGACTTTCGCTATCTTGCGAATCTGCTAGGATGAGGCCACAAAAGACTTATGTTTGATGAATTGAAAGAACGGCTAGAGGCGCTAAAAACCAAGATCGAAGAGGCTTGGGGAGTATTGGAATTGGATACGGTTGAGAAGGAAATTAAGGCCCTGGAAACAGCCGCCGGCTCGCCTGATTTTTGGTCTGATCAAGAGCGGGCAAAGCGCGAATCACAAAAGCTATCCGATTTAAAAAAGGAGTTCGATGCTTGGCAAGCTATTCGAGATGAGGTTGAGGGATTGATTGAGTTAATCACGGAATCAGATAAAGAACATGATGAAAGTCTTGTCAGTGAGATCAAGCTCCAGACGGAAAAGCTCGAAAAGCAATATTTCGATCTGGAATTTTCCCTTCTTTTTTCAGGAGACCATGATGCGAAAAACGCCATTCTCTCGATTCATGCCGGGGCCGGCGGTACGGATGCGCAAGACTGGGCCGAAATGCTCATGCGGATGTTTATGCGTTATGCCGAGCAGAAAGAATGGAAGGTGCGTTTACTCGATAAATCACGCGGGGGAGAAGCGGGAATCAAGTCCGCGACGCTTGAGATTCAAGGACGGCATGCCTACGGCCATCTTCGCAGTGAACATGGCGTGCATCGCCTTGTTCGCCAATCGCCATTCAATTCAGACGCGCTCAGGCAAACGTCTTTCGCGCTTGTTGAAGTCATTCCGGAAATCGACGACGACGTGAGTATCGAAATTGATCCGAAAGATCTTCGTATCGACACCTTTATGTCCGGCGGCAAAGGCGGGCAGTCCGTAAATACGACCTATTCGGCCGTTCGAATCGTCCACGAACCTTCCGGAATCACCGTGTCTTGTCAGAATGAGCGATCGCAAACGCAAAATAAAGAAACGGCGATGAAGATTTTGAAATCCAAGCTGGTTCAAAGACGCGAAGAGGAATTGCAAAAAGAAAAGCAGCAATTACGCGGCGAGTTCCATAGTGCGGAGTGGGGGAATCAAATCCGTTCTTATGTTTTGCATCCGTATAAAATGGTGAAGGATCATCGAACGGATGTGGAGACGGCAGATACGGAATCCGTGCTCGGTGGGAGTTTGGATCAATTCGTTGAAGGCTATCTTCGCTGGAAGGCAAAGAGCCGCGATATCAAAGCAGAGCTGAATGAAGAGTAGAGTATAATAAAGCCAATGGTTGAAAAAAACGCATACAAAATTGAAGCACCGAATGATAAGCCGAGTTGGAAAGAGATTTTTACGGCTTTACCATTTACCGGGAAGTTGATTTTCAAAACGGCTCCACAAACAATTATTGGCGCCGCATTTTTTTATTTGATCGGAGCGCCTGTCGTAGCTTTACGCTTATTCGCGATTAAAGAAATCACGGATGCATTAACGGTTCTGGATCAGGAGCAGGTCATTCTATGGAGCTTGATCCTTGTGGGGAGTCTTGCGGTCGACGCCATTACGGCATTTGCCGACGGATATTTCGATGAAGCGATCAGGGTCAGAATAGGGGTGGCGCTCAGACAACGAGCGATGGAGATTGTTTCAAAACTCCCGTATCAAGTAATTGAAAATCCGAATTATCAGTTATTGGCGGATGGCTATTTTCGAAAAACGCCTCACTCGGTATTTACGCTCATCAATGCGACCTTTTGGGCCGTCTACCAGGGCCTTCGGATTATCGGAAGCGCTACGATTTTTATTCTCATTCCTTGGCAGGTGAATGTCATCTTATTGGCAGTTGTTGTCATTCGAATAATGATCTCGCGTTATGAGACGGGGTGGTCGTGGAACCTCTTCACCATGGAAACCCGCGAGGGCCGCCGATCGCGATATGTGGAACGAATATTTTGGGATCCGTATAAAGTACTTCCGATAAAAAGCTGGCAATTCGAAAAACCTCTCATTGCGAGCTGGTTGAAAATTGTCAATCAAATCGTAAAAGAAAAGCTTGTCATCTTGCGCAAGGCAAGCCTTGTATATTTTGGAGCGGACTTTTTGCGCGTCATCGGACTCGCGGCCGGACTTTGGATCATGATCCCTCAGGCAATAAATGGCACAATATCGGTGGGCGTGATTGTCGCATTTCTCACGGGATTTGTGATGATTATGGATATGCTGAATCGTCTTTTGCATAATACGCGGACGCTCATGCGAGAACTTCCATTCGTTGTCATCATTGAACAGTTTCTCACCTTGCCTGAAGAAAAGGCATCGGGAAGCCGGGTATCCAAAAACACCCTTCACATCGAATTCAAAAATGTGTCCTTCTCCTATCCGGGCACCGATCAGCTTATTTTGAAAGACATTACATTCGATTTTCATGAGGGTGACCGCATTGCTTTTGTCGGCTTAAACGGAGCGGGGAAGTCAACGCTTCTCAAGCTGCTCATGGGGGTTTACGAGCCGACGTCGGGCGATATTCTTATCAATGGAAAAAATCTGAACGACATTAATCCTCTGGAATGGCGCCGTGCGCTCGCCGTATTGAATCAGGATGAACTCAAATATGACGATACGATTACGGAGCAGATCCGCTATGGCGACTATGGAAGAAGTCTCAATAAAAAACGTTTGCATTCGGCCATTGAAGCAAGTGGATTTCAGGAGGTGGTACAGGATCTGCCGAAGGGAATTGAAACGCATGCCGGAAAGACATTTGCCATGCCGGAGGATGAGCCGATCGAACTTTCAGGCGGGCAGAAGCAGCTTCTTTCTATTGCTCGAACCCTGTATCGGGACGCGCGTATCTATATATTTGATGAGCCGACATCGGCGGTTGATGCCGAAAAGGAGGAGCGCTTCTTTCGAACGATTCCGGAAGCATTGCGCGGACGGGCCGTGATTTACGTCTCGCATCGTTTTTCCATATTGCGGCAGGCGGAGAGAATTATTGTGATTGATAATGGGCGCATTATTGAAGACGGAGGGCATGAAGACTTAATGAAGAAAAAAGGCCGTTACGCCGAATTATATGAACTGCAAGCGGCGGCGTATCGGGATTAATCTATCGTAAATGAAACCAAAAGAAATTAAATTGGTCATGGCGGAGCTTGGGGCGAAGACGAAAAAATCGTTTGGTCAGCATTTTTTGATTGATGAAAAAGTGTTGAGAGATGTTGTTGAGGCGGGTGAAATCACGAAAGGGGAAAACGTGCTTGAGATCGGCCCGGGTCTCGGCGTGCTCACGGGAGAATTATTGGGAGCCGGTGCAAAAGTGACCGCCATTGAAAAAGACAAAAAATTCGCGGCATTTCTAAAGAACTCCTTATCACCGGATGCTTCCACTTTGTCACCCCAGCGAAGGCTGGGGTCCAGTTCAAAAAAAGGCATGGATTCCAGCCTTCACTGGAATGACAAGACGGGGCTTAACATCATCCAGGGAGACGCAGCAAAACCTGATTGGGATACGCTTATGCCAAACAAATGGAAGCTCATCGCAAATCTTCCTTATGCGATTACGTCTTTCACGCTCAGAAAAGCGCTCACGGCAAAACATCCGCCTGAAAAAATCGTTGTCCTTATCCAAAAAGAAGTCGCGGAGCGTGCGCTCGCGAAGAACGGAAAGCAATCTCTTCTCTCCCTCATGGTCGCTTTGAATTCGGAATCGGCTCGCATCGTTCGCCTTGTCGGAAAAGGGGCATTTTACCCTTCACCTAAAGTTCAATCAGCTGTGCTCGAAATCATTCCGCTCTCACAAAAGGATAGGAAAAAGAAATGGGGCGTCGATACGGAAAAAGTCATGAAAATGGCGAAGCAGGGCTTTCAACATCCGCGTAAAAAAGTCATTTCAAATCTCAAGTCACTTTCACCTGAAATTGAAACAGTATTCGAAAAATTGAATCTTTCTCCCAATGCCCGCGCGGAAAACATACAACCCGCAGACTGGGTACGTATTTTCAAAGAAATGGATTGACCGAAATGACGGCAAGCCGTATGTTGGAATTATATGTCCAAAGAAACAAAGTTTGCATATGCGGTAATCATATCGGCGCTTGTATACACCGCCGTATTTCATCTATTTGTATTTGATACGCTATTCGGCTGGCCCCTCGTAGTATTTGCCGGACTGATTCTTTTGACCCTGCTCATCTTTCGAGCGCTCCATGACTCGGCTCAGAATCTATGGGCCTATGCCTTTCTTGGTCCAATACTCATGGTGAGTGTCGCGGAACTTTTATACGCGAATCCCGTCATTCGGCTCTTTGGCTTTTTCCTTTCTCTCGCCAGGTTGAGTTTTTTAAGTTTCTGGCTTCTGTCACCAAAAGTAAATTGGAAAGGCGTGAAAAGTTTTTGGAGTCCATCTTGGCTTTTGGATACCTTCGCTCCGGTTCATATGAAAGGGCCGCTCAGTCGCCTATCTCTCAGCAAGGCACGTCGTCAGGGAGTGGTCGGCGCGGTGATTGCCATTCCATTCGCACTTGTTTTTCTTGCACTTTTTCTTTCGGCGGATCCGCTTATTGGAAAGGTGCTGACGGGCATTTTCGATATCAATAATCCGACAAAGCTCTTTTTCCAACTGGTCTTTGATGTCTTTATCGCTTTTTATCTCACGCGTGCGCTTTGGCTTGCGGTCACAAGAATGCTGCATGATCGTCATCCGCGTTGGAATGAATATAAAATCTCAGAATCCACCACCGCCTATACGACATTCCTCGCTGTATTGAATGTGCTCTTCCTTATCTTCATCGGATTTCAATTCGTCTACTTTTTTGGTGGGCAAGCAATCGTTGAATCATATGGGTTAACCTATGCCGATTACGCGCGCCAAGGATTCTTCCAGCTCTTCACGGTTTCGGTACTCATTTTCTTGATCTTGTATGCGATCAAATGGAAGACGCGCATGCGCTCCGTGACATTGTGCCTTCTTTCCGTCGGTCTCGTAATTCAGTCTTGGGTAGTCATCGTCTCAGCCCTTCGCCGACTTGGTTTGTATATTGATGCGTATGGCCTTACGGTTCTTCGTTATTGGGCTTTCGCCGGACTCATTGTGGCAGCGGCAGGTTTGCTCATTCTGGCATTATGGATTCTCGCCAAGAGTTCATTCTCTTCTCTCTCAAAAGTTCTGACGCTTGGAAGTCTGTATGTATTCGCCGGACTGCTTCTCGTAAATCACGAAGCGTTGATTGTCGACTGGAATGCGAGTCGTGAAGCCACGGAATTGGTCGCGCCTGACTTCATATATCCGATGGAACTTTCTTCGGACGCATTGCCGAGTTATGTCCGATGGCTGAAGCAGGAGGATGAAACACGTGAAATAGCTTGCTCGACTTTTGAACGACACTTAGCCGGGATGATGTTTGATTCATATATGAATGACAAGCAAAAATTCCTAAAGGAACAATTTTTCTCTTATCAGGACATGTCCTCTGAGCGTGTTCCACTTATGGAGTGGAAATCGCTTATGGATGAATTTAATTTCATTATCAATGATCAGTGGGCGCAGACAGCATATCGGATATATGCAGACCCTATCTATGATTTTGAAACCCAGACATTTATCGATAGAAACGACACCTGTCAGCTCAAAGATTGGAAGAATGCACTTAAGATTTTCGCCTCTGAAAACCAAGCGAATAAACTCAAGGATATTCGTCTCTGGACCTGGTCGGATGAGCAGGCGCTAAAAGCGCTAAAAAGCCTTTAATTTTCAAGGATTTTGACACCTCTAAACAACTCTGTACATCTCTTGACAGCCCCGTAAACTTTCACTACACTATGGCAGCACTGGAGAGAACTTCTCCACAGCACGAATTTTTGACAATAGAAGAGTGATTGATAAACCAACGTCTATCCATTGATGGCTTCGGCCATTCAATGGACCCACCACCGTTTACAAGAGCGGTGCGTGGATACTTGATTCTCTAAGTCCTGCCAGGGACTTTGAGGATATTTATGAGAGTTTGATCCTGGCTCAGGATGAACGCTGGCGGCGTGTCTAAGGCATGCAAGTCGAACGAGAGCTCTTTTGTAGCAATACGGAAGAAACTCTAGTGGCAAACGGGAGAGGAACACATTGGTAATCTGCCTTCGAGACGGGGATAACTTCGGGAAACCGAAGCTAATACCACGATGGTCATGGGGGGACGCAAGTCATTCCCATGTAACTGGTACGGTTCTGCCGTGCCGCTCGAAGAGGAACCTATGTCCTATCAGCTTGTTGGTGAGGTAAAAGCTCACCAAGGCAACGACGGGTAGCGGGTGTGAGAGCACGACCCGCCTCACTGGGACTGAGACACTGCCCAGACACCTACGGGTGGTTGCAGTCAAGAATCTTCCCCAATGGACGAAAGTCTGAGGGAGCGACGCCGCGTGCAGGATCAAGGCCGTCGGGACGTCAACTGCTTTGATCTGGAACGAACGGTTTCGTTACTTG
>CBDULO010000003.1:0-18464 GCA_965368095.1 uncultured bacterium
ATTATAGAGTTTTTCAATGAAATCAGCCTTTTCACATGTCTAGCTCCTCTTGACAAAAAGCAAAATCTATGCTATATTGCTCTGTTCGATGATGAGAGCCGTGAAGAGCCTGATACATCGAACGCGCCTGCCGCTGAGGGCGTATTCGCGCAATATACTTGCGTGACCACCCGAGGCTTGCAACGCCCGATCCGTTTGGGGGTATGGATACATCCATACAGGGACGGATGCCGAAAACGGCCATAAGAAGCTGTATTGAATCAATGTTCAATGCACTTCCCAAGATCACCCGCAATCAGCCTGAAGTGAACGCGCTACAAAAATCTAAATCGCGCGACGCATTCAGCAGCTGAATATACATAAGACCTGTCTGAGGTAATAGGACAGGCGCCAAATCGGTGAATAAGAGGAAAAGAGCTTGAAACCATTCCTCCTAAACCCACCTCGCTCCTTAGTGATTCTGAGCTGTAGTGATTCACACTCGGCTCTTCACTCAGGCAACCGATGATGAATCGGTCTTCTGAGCGGAGAAACATTACAATCAAAGATTAGTCTCGAAAGCGAGAGCGAGACCTAAATAGAGAGCTTCAAGCATAGGCTGAACGCTTTTAGGTATTTGCCAAAACTTACGAGACGTCTGAATACGTCTCTTTTTATTTATGACTTTCCAATTGGGGGAGGAATCAGGTTTCGACCTGAAGAGATGAACAGGAATGACCTCAATCGGCTTCGGCTGGATGATCTCATTTCTCTTCTTCTTCGGATCAAATTGGCTTAGGCCTTTATTTGACCCCGCCTCCAATTGAAAAGTCGTAAGTGAAAAATTCAAAGTTGATTGACGTGGAGGAGGATACTCTTTCTTGAAATGCAACAGCAGGACGAGAAGAGCGAAGACTGAAGTTGGTTACAAGATGGTTTCGACTGTCTTTCACCAATAGGTAGGTCTTCATGGGGACGACATTCCGCGTACTCCGCGAAATATGTCCCCGCTCACCTTCACATCAATCACCTTTGGGTGAGAGGTATTTCACCGGCTTAACCCCCGGTTCAACATTTACATTCAACGCCGTAAAAGGCATGGAGGTCCATCATGGACACGCTTCAGAAGATCAAGTGCAGGCTCTCGGTGCTCCGAAGGATCGTCGGTCCGAAGCTCGCCAAGGAGCGAGAAGCCGCGAGCCGCGCCAAGGATGCCGGCAAGCCGCATACGGCCAAGCCGGTCTCCAGGGCGTTCGTCTTGAACTTCGACATCTGGCTGGAGGACCTCCTCTTCCTGATGCGCGCCGAGAACCTCGACGAGGTGACGGACAACGAGCGCGTGGCCGCGGAGATCCTCACGGGACGGCGCATGGCCGCGAGCCATGCTCAGCTCATGTGGGCCTCGAAGGAGGTCACGCGCGCGAATGTCTGCCGGAGCCTCAAGCGCTTCGGGGTCACGTTCAAGGATGACGCGCCCATCGGCAAGCTCATCTACCTGCGAAGCGAGGCCTTCCGGAAGCGCAAGGCTGTCGCCTGACCGCACCTCTTCGCCACAGATGAAGAGTCCCGAGTCCGGGCGGGTTTCCCCGGACAATGAATGAGCAATCATTCGGCCCCCTTTACCAACACTTGCGGGAAGAAAATCTACTTCTTCCCTCCCAGCTCAACCCCATAAGTTTCTTGTGATGTTCAGCTGGGTATTTCACCCAAGGTTTCTCGGCTACCGAAGCCGATTGGAGGGTCAGAAATGATCCAGTCTCGAACTCGTTTGCCCTTGTTCCCCACGGTGGGATACGAGGAGCTCCCGCTCTTCGGTTCCACTCCGATCGAGCTCGCGGACGTTCGCAGATCTTCGGACCTGCCCGCGACCATGAAGATGTTCGACGAGCTCCCCACGGGGAACCTCGCCGAGGTCTTCGAGCCGGAGTCCATCGAGGAGCACAACCTGGGCTTCCTGCTCAGGATCAGCCGCTTCGTCGAGAAGAATCGCACCCTCAAGGAGCGACTCCGCGAAGCCCTCGATCAGCGCAAGGCGCAGCTCGCCAAGATGGAGCGCGCCGAGAACGCCCGGCTCCTCGCGAGCTGACTTGTTCCTTCCCTTTGTAACCGTGACCGCATGCATACGGGTCGAAACCTCTCAATCATTTTTTCGAGGTTCGGACCTATGGAGCAAACGTCTCAGTTACTCCCGGCAGAGAAAGTTCTCTTTCTCTGCCGTCGTTCCTAGCAGCGAATCTATGTTCGCTTCTAAGAACGGTCTGTGGAGGAATATGCAAGCGCGGGTAGCGCATGAGCGCTATTACCCGCCGCCAGCATTACGACCGTGTCCAGCTCTCTGCTCGGACAGCGCGTCTCGACGTTATCGAGACTCAACGAATCTGAAGTAGCGATACGAACAACGCGACTTCACTCAGAAAGGAGGCCCCTTGAACGACAGCGACTGTGATCGCGCCGTTCGGGTCGGCGTCTGATCTACTCAAGACGGAGGAGGAGAAGCGGTACGCGCATGCGTTCCGCCATCTTCCTCCGTCTTTCTCATTTGGCAGCTGAGTGAATTTCTTCATTCGGCTCTCAAACCGGAAAATCTCTTCCCTGTCATCCAGGGAGAAAGGTTAGATCAGTGACCAAGAATCAGAAGAGTCTTCTGGCTCGCCTCACGGCGATCCTCAAGTTCATCGAGGGTGAAGACGGAAGCGAACGGCCCAAGGCCGTCATTCGCCCGTATCTTCCGGACGCCCTTCGCGTCACTCAGGCCGAGCTTCTCGACGCGCTTGGCGTCAAGAACAAGTCGGAACTTTCCAAAAAGCTTCGACACGCAGTCGTGGTCGTGAGCCAGGTTCACACCCGCAAGTACTGCTTCCGCACCATGAAGTACGCGGCCGCTCATCTCCACGCCGCGCTCGAAGATCGCTTCGGGCGACAGGCGCTCCAAGAGCGTCTCCGACATCTGGGCGGTGAGATGCCTCCGATCGAGATCTCGATCAGAGCGCTTCAAGAGCGCGTCCGGCAACTGCGCGACCAGCGCGTCAACCAGGCGCTCGAGCTGAAGAATGCGTTCGACGTGCTCTCCAAGGAGCTCGGTGAGGACGATCCGGTGCACTTCCTTCGCATCCGCGAAATGGAAGACATCGAGCTCATCGAGAACATCGAGCGACTTCAGTACTCGGTCAACCAGGCCGGGGACGAGGTCGTTCGCACGGAGAAGTCGCGTGAGAACGCTCGCCGAGATGCTCGACGTACCGTCTTCGAACGGCGCTGGGGGCCGCGATACTCCGAGGACCACTTCCACTCCTGGTGCTCCAAGCACTACGACCGAGAAGACGCGCTTCGCAAGGAGCGTCTCAAGAAGGCCCTGACCTTCGTCTCCATCAAGGAGAGGAAGCACCGGGCCGCCTAGCTCCTTCCCACTGCCCGGAAGTATGAATCATTTCTCATACCTCCGGGCTCCGCACTTCCATCTAAATTTTGGATGGAGATGCGGAGACTCAAAGTTCTTTACATATATTCCGAGTCTCCGCCTATTGATTTCATTTTGGAATCAATGGGCGGATCCTTACTCTTCCCTATAAAACACAGGAGGCCAGTCAAAACGCAAAGAGCGAATACCATGTTCCCTCCGGCAATGCCGGACAGACCGGATATTTGCCTTTGCGCTCTCCAACTGGAGCGCCTGTATACACGTGTATGCCGGTGCTCACCTCCCGTGTTTTGTAGGGAAACCCTCCTATGAGATCTTTTCAGAAAATGCATTTTCTGGAAGGCTGTCATAGGGGGATAGGCCCCCGAAGGATGGAGGAGGATGGACGCAGGAGGAATTCTCATCATGACCTGGGAACAGTGGAATGATGAGAACTGGGATCACGCATCCCAGGAAGAATCACCTGTCTTCGCGGAAGACAGCGCATCGGAGTATTCCTATGCTCCGGTGGATCGCGAGATCGAGGATATGTTCGACGCTCTTGTCGACAATAGACTCGGTGCTTGTGACGACATAACCCTCCTCCAGGAGGAGGGTGCGGTCAACGCCACGTATACGTACGACCCGCTCCGCGGGTATCTCTCTGCTCTTGAAGCTTGTGATGCTCGGGAGGAGCGGATCAAGGCGGAACTCAGGCTCAGCGAGCTCGAGCAAGCCGTGTGGAGCGTACGTAATCGCGTGACCGTACACCGAAAGGATGAGGTTACGGGCGAAGAGCTCAGCGAGGAAGTACATCTCCTCGACGAGAGCCTCGCTCGTAATGAACGAAAGCGGAAGGAGATCGAGAAATGCAGAGATGCATATCTCGCTCTCAGCGATGGGTTGCGGCGAGAAGCCGCGCGCATCGATCCTTCCGCACAACATATCTGGCATGGAGAGATCCTTTCCGTAGGATCTTCCTGAGCCGATCGGGTACCTGTACCCGAATCCTTGTGGCCGAGGTCAAGATTCTATTGATCTCGGCCTCCCACTAGGCCTCATGATGAATGCGCATCGTGATGCATAGTGGGCCCAAACACTTAAAGGAGGTGAGATGGGTTACGCACCTTATACTGCCGAAACGGCAGAAGAATGGATCCGTGTTCGCGACGAATGCATCCAGGCGCTCTTGGAGTGCCGTCGCATTCGCGAAAATATTCCATTCGAGCTTCAGCGACGATGGGATGATCTCACCGCCTCCGGCGGTCGCGAGATCGAGCAAGTCTGGAAAGCGATGCGAGACGATCCGAGCAAGGCGCTCCGTCTCATGTCGAATGCCGATTTCGCACGGCTCGTAGAGCTGATCGAACATCGCGGCGTTCACACATATCTCATCGAGAAGATGGGGGCGGCACGCGAAGAACGCGCTGAACCGCCACAGAAAGCGGATGACGATGATATCGACATCCTGGGGCTTCTCGACGCGCTCGATGGCGGCATGGCGCATATTGCGCTATACCAGAAATCGAATGCGGGTCTAGAGCTTTTTCGTGAGATCGAGAGCCTGCGTGCAAGCTTTCGACCCCTTTTCGAGCAGCACTATCACGCTCGTGACGGAGGTCTCGAAAGCGAGATCGATCGTAAAGAGGCCTACTTTCTGCGACGTTTGGAGAAGCTGTTTACCCCGGCTCCTCTTCCGCCGCGCACCTTCAAACGAAGAAGGAAATTCGCCGCATAGCGAAGAACCTTCCTCGTTCAGGACCTTTCTTCAAGGTCCTTCCCCCATTGAGGCTTGATGGCCTTAGCGGGGGAAGGAGCAGAATCGTTTGGGAATTCGGCGAGAGCAACACTCTCAATGAAAAACCCTTTAGCATCATTCCTGTTTATTCTCATTTCATTCATTCCGGCTTGCCGGAAATGTACCCTAGACAACTGAACGCCCCTTAAAGGGGGGAAGGAAAGACCGTGAAAACTCAAGCGCCCAAGGTAGATCCCTATCACTTCGTCGATCGTCCGTTCGACCGAGTGTTCCCGCTCACGGATAAGCAGCTCCAAGGGCTTACCGAGGAGCAGGTCAAGTGGGTCAAGAGCAAGCTCGCCGCCCTCTACACCGCTCGGTGTGGCTTTCGCTTTCATTCCGGCCTCGAGTCGAATGAGGAGCTTGTCACGCACTGGCATGTCGACCTCTACCCTCAGGACGAGGTGACGCATGAAGTGTTCATGAGCCATCTCGAGGACATCGATATGGGTGATGGCACAACCAAGCAGCTCGATGGCAATATCGCTCTGCTTGCCAAGGGCATGGTCAATGCCCATGGTGTTCCGGTCACCCTGTACTACGAAGAGAGGCAAACGAAGGAGATGAAAGATCTTCTTCCACGCTTCTACGTCGTCGGTCACCCGGCACCGAAGCACGCCCCGTACTGGCCGAACAATCCGAAAGGGTTGACGCGGCTCAGTCTCTCGATCTCCCAGCTCAAGCAGGCGATCGACACCTTGCCGAGAGGCGAATCGCGCTACCATCGCTGTTACTCGATGCAGCGCCACCGACCCGTCAGAAACTATCTGCAAGGGCAGAAGTACGCTGCCGTGAAGGTGCAGGGATCGTCCGAGCTGGAGGGTGAGACCAAGAAGGTTCGCCCCACCCAATTCGTTGTGGCAACCGATCCATTCGCCGGCATCGAAAAGGTGGAGAAGAAGGACGGAGTCCAGACCATCATCACCTTCGGCAAGAACGTCCCCATCCGGGACGACGGGAACGGCCCGTATGCCGTCGTGCATGAGCAACAGCGTCCGATCATCGTGCTCGTGAAGGCCGATCTTCTCGCGAACACGCTCGCCGCGTACTCCCTCATGGAGCCCAGGGATCGCAAGGACTTCCTGCGCCGGCAGGGGGATAGCCTCAACCAGAGGGACATCCGCACGGCTCGGAAGCGGAGGGACTTCAGCGGCGCCGAGCGAGCCCAGCTCGGTACGCCGGAGTCGGAGGAAGAAGTCAACAAAGACGAAGAGAGCGTAGAGCTCGGCACGTCAGAGGAGACTCCCGCCGAGACTCAGGAAAGCGCCGAAGAGGAGACTCTGGCGCCGACCGAAGACGACGCGCCGGGTGAAACCGGCAACAACGCAGCGGAAACCGATACGGAAACGCCCGAGGACAAGCCGTCCGAAAGCGAATCCGAGGAGGTCGCCGCGCAGGCCTCGTCCGCGAGCGCCTGACCCCCCTTGATTCCGTACGTTGTTTGACGATGTCGAACGAAAAACTTACGTGAGTCCTCTTGAGCCTCCGCGTGCTATATGCATGTTGGAGGCTCTTTTATTTATCAAAGCCGGCGCCTTGACGTATCCATCAACCTCGGTTATATTCATCACCCCATAGGGAGGTTCCGTGAACGAAAATCGAGATTCTTGGAAGCCAGAGCCGTACTCGAAGAAGCCAGAAGAGCCCTCCGTCGGTGAAACCACCGAGCTCGATGCACTCACCCTTGATGAGCTCCGTCGTCAAAGCATTCCGAAGGAGAAGGAGGCGAGAAACACCTAACCTTCCCTATCGGGAAACACCTGGCCCGTTCTGCTTTCGCAAAACGGGCTTGTTTTTATTCAATTAAAACGCTGGAAGTTCTCGATCGTAAAAAATATGCCGCGTTTCGACCCTCTCATTTCCGTGTCTTTTTCTCGCACTGATTTTTAATTCCGTCATCCCTCGCGACACGTATATTTTTTCTTCAAATGATCCATCTGGATTCACTACCGCCTGATTCCCATTCACGGTTACCGTTGCCTCTGGAAGCGTCTTTCCTGAAATGAGTATTTCAGGTTCATCTACCGTCTGACCTTCACTTGGAGAAAACAGTTCAAGTGGCGGCGCTCGTCGAATAGCGCGCGCCTGGCTATAGACATACCCCCCGAGCAATAAACTAAAAACGATAAAGCCGGCTATGGCAATCAATCTTGGCGCGACCAATAAATCTTTCATGCGTAATTTCACCGGTCGCGGCAAAAAGTCTTCCGGCTTCGCTTCAATATTTCGAGCCTTCAAACATGAGCGGTATTTATGAAGATAATATGATTCATTTCCTCCCAGATGAGAGACATATAAACGCAATAAGCGTTCTGAGTAGATTAAATCATCAATATCTTCCCAATGCTCTTCTTCAAGAGAACGTAAAAAAGATGGCGGGAGCTTGGTTTCTCTCGCCGCTTCTTCCAGCGAAAGCCCCGCTCGTTCGCGGAGCTCAATAAGATCCGGACCGAGGCAGTCGCTTGAATGAAGCTGTTTCATGACAAAAGAAGTCATATGAGCACATTAAACAGAAGATCGTGATCAGTAAACCTTTGGAAGAAAAATAACGGGAGCTCCCGTTATTTTATCTCTCATCCTCATCGTCTTCTTCGTATTCAACGTCCTCCTCCTCTTCGTCGACTTCTTCCTCGTATCCGTCATCTTCATATTCTTCACTCTGTTCTTCCTCATCCTCAATATGAAGCACCTCTCTCGGCTTCGCGCCTTGCGCCGGACCGATAAAGCCCTCTTCTTCAAGAAGATCAAGGATGCGAGCGGCTCTGGCATACCCAACTTTTAAGCGGCGCTGCAATAAACTTGCCGAAGCCTTTCCCGCGCGCAAAATTTCTTCTTTTGCCTCCGGAAGGAGCACGTCTTTGTCCTCATCTCCCAATCCTCCCCTGAAAGAAGTCCCCCCGGTGCTCTCTTTTTCCGTTACGCTATGATCGTAATCAGCCGGTTCATATTTCGACTTAATAAATTCAACGACTTTTTCAATTTCTTTTTCCGAAACAAACGCCCCCTGAATGCGTTTTGGCGTTGGCAGTTCCGCTGTGGAATAAAGCATATCTCCGCGGCCAAGCAATTTTTCCGCGCCTTGCTGATCAAGAATCGTCCTCGAATCGGTTGCACTTGCAACGGCAAAGGCGATGCGCCCGGGGATATTCGCCTTGATCAGCCCGGTGATCACATCCACGGATGGACGCTGTGTTGCCAGCACAAGGTGAATCCCAACGGCCCGTGACATTTGCGCCAACCGCACAATAGGTCCTTCCACTTCCGATGCAGAGGAAGCCATAAGATCCGAAAGTTCATCAATGACAATCACAAGATACGGCAAGGTTTCTTTCACTTTTTGGTTATAGCTCGCGAGATCGCGCGTTCCTTGCTTGGCGAGCAAATCATATCGACGATCCATTTCACGCAAAGACCATTTCAATGCATTCACCGTATCGGGCACCTTGGTAATAACAGGTGTAATGAGATGCGGAATCCCATTATAGATCTGTAGCTCAACGCGCTTTGGATCAACCATAATGAACTTCACATCATCGGGACCAAGTCCAAAAAGATAAGACATGATAATGGTATTCAAACAGACAGATTTTCCTGAACCGGTCGCACCCGCAACAAGAAGATGCGGCATGGAATTCAATTTACCCATCCACGGCTTTCCTGAAACGTCCTTTCCGAGTACGAATGAAAGCGGAGCTTTTCTTGTTCGGAACTCTTTACTCTCGAGCATTTCACGCAAGCCCACCATGGCGACGCTTTGATTTGGCACCTCGATACCAACAAGCGACTTGCCGGGGATCGGCGCCTCAATGCGAATTGGATGCGCGGCAAGAGAGAGGGCGAGATCATTGTGAAGACCGGTGATACGCGAGAGTTTCACGCCGTCGGCCGGCTTAAAGGCGAACTGCGTGACCGTTGGACCAACAGCGACCTCATCCATCTCCACATTAATGCCGAATGTCTCGAATGTTTTTCGAATGACTTCACGATTATGCATAATGTCACCCGCCGTTGGACGCTCGTTTCGTTCTTCCAATAATGCAAATGGCACATCGACACGCGGGTACCTTCTGCGAGCCGGCTTCTTTTTTGACTCTACTTCCATCTCTTCATTTTCTTCGTACTCTTCCTCCTCAGGCTCTTCCTCGGACTCTTCATATTCCACATCCTCTTCCTCTTCTTCATCCTCCCCCTCTCCGGACGAGTACTCCTTCAAAGAAGCGCGCAATTCTTCTTCCTTTTTATTCTTCGCATAATTTGTGAGCGGGGAAATAAGCTTTCCGAGTACAAAGGCAAAGCCCTTCCATGTGACATCAATGACGAATAATACTTGGCGCAAGGTTGCATTGAATATTAAAAGGAGCGCAACGATGAAGAGCGCGAATAAAATCGTAATTCCGCCCGCCATGCCGAGCATTTCAATGAAAGGATTGGCGATCGTTTCTCCCAGCTTCCCTCCGGCCGCTCGGAGCGCCGCTTCACTGATATTCAGTTCGCCCGCAAATGTGACGGCGTGAACCAACGGATTCAGCGTGAGAAAAAATAATAGGAAGCCAATAACATTGGTAAATTTTAGCCGAAGTCTTTCAGGGGCAAGCACATGATAGCCCCATGCCATGAGAAAAAACGGGATCAGTAGTCGATTCCACCCAAAAACATAACTGATGGCGTCATCAAGCGCTCGACCAAAAGCTCCCGCTAAACCAAAAACACCCAAAAGGATAAGAATGGCAAAAGCAAATAAAAAAACCACCGCTACCCCGCGCTTTGTTTCAGGGTCAAGCGAAAGATCTGGTCCTCCTCTGCGTTTACGTGCCATGAATGCTATCAATTGTAGCGTGTGATCGATCTTCTGGCGAGGTCTTTAATTTGGAAGAGCCTCTTCCTTCCCTTTTTCTTTTACCGCGTCCTCCCCATCTTCAATTCCGTGCTCTTCCTTTATCCATTTCGCAAGACATTTTTCGCGAATCTCCGCCATAAGCTCTTTTCGTTCTCGCAACCCGGCTTTTGCATTTTCTCGCCCAACACCAAGCTTTTCCCCCTTATATCGATAGGAGTTCCCCGCCTTATCAATCACCTTCATTTCTACGCCAACATCGAGAAGATCTCCGGGGACGGAAATCCCTTCATTATACATGATGTCAAATTCACAGCGGCGAAATGGCGCGGCCACTTTATTTTTTACAATTTTTGTTTTAACGCGATTCCCAAGAATTTGGTCACCCATTTTAATTTGGGCACTACGGCGCACCTCGATGCGAACGGAAGAGTAAAACTTGAGTGCATTTCCGCCGGATGTTGTTTCCGGATTCCCAAACATCACTCCGATTTTGTGACGAATTTGATTAATAAAAATGACCGTGGTTTTTGAACGTGAAACGATGCTCGTGAGTTTTCGAAGCGCCTGACTCATGAGTCTGGCCTGCAATCCCACATGATGATCCCCCATATCTCCCTCGATTTCCGCTTTCGGCGTGAGGGCGGCAACGGAGTCAATAACGATCACGTCGATGGCATTTGAACGGACAAGGGTTTCCACGATATCGAGCGCCTGTTCCCCCGTATCCGGCTGGGAAATAAGCATATCATCAACATTTACACCGATTTTACGCGCATAGTCCGGATCAAGCGCGTGCTCAGCATCAACAAAAGCAGCGATTCCGCCAAGCTTCTGTGCTTCAGCGATGATATGTTGTGCGAGCGTCGTTTTTCCCGAACTTTCAGGTCCGTAAATTTCAACAACGCGTCCCCTTGGTACGCCAAAAATTCCAAGCGCGAGATCCAGTGAGAGGCAGCCTGTTGGAATTGCTTCCACCTGCATTTTTCTCGCCTCGCCCAATTTCATGATTGAACCTTCTCCAAATTTTTCTTTAATTTGATCGATCGCTCCCTGCATGGCGACCTGCTTTCCTTTTGATTCGTCTGTTGCGGTAGATTTTTTTGGCATATGAATGTTCTATTTATGTTCGATAAAGACTTTATCATGAAGTTCGGCTTGTGTGGAGGCTCTTGTCAAGGGAATGATAAAAAATGATAAGGCTAGCTCAGCTCATATATGGTCGGTATTAAGCCGAGCCAGCCTTCCGAGATGCGTGTGATGAAAAATCACGAGCGCCCGTTTTCTGAGGCTTAGCGCACTGTATGCACTCACCCACAATTACGTTGCGCGAGCATTGATACCTGTTTCCAAAGGCGCGTACATTTGCGCATCCCGCAGACAGATCCGCGAGACAGTGCATTCTCCAAGCCGGTTTCACAAGGAGCGCACTCATCATGTATCGATATCTAACGCATGAACTCATCTCAGGCTCGAGGCTTACTCACAATGTTTCTCCTCAACCCTACTTCCATTCGTTCCCTTTTTTAGAATACGCGTCAAACCGCCTGTTTTGTTGATTCCACAAAACATTTTTTTTACGTTCAAAAAAGTGTCAGTGTATAAACATATTGTCTCTTTTGCTCGTTTTTCGTTAAAAACAGTTAGTACTTTATGACAAAAAGTAGTGTTTGTTGTGGATAGAATCCAGATGGTGAGTGTTTTTTCGCTTAATATAGCGCCAAATTGCGAATAAAAAGAGATAACTCCCGATCATAAATAGATACCCTGTGGATACATTTGTCCAAATTCCCCATGGAATATATTCCGGAATTCGAGAAATATAGAGCACCGCTTCGAGAAAGCCTTTTGCCGGCAGATGAAATATTGAGCCGGCGGATGTGACCAATACCAATACCCCGGTTCCCATCACCCAAGGCACCAATGGAATTGCAAGCGTATTTGTAATGAGTCCAATGAGACTGACATGGCCGAATGCCCAAGCGCTATATGGAAGGGTCATAATGGTTGCGGCAAGCGTGGCCGTCACAATTTCTCTCACTGTATATATGATCGGGAGAGATCGCATGCGCTCGTTCAACCAAAGACCGAATGTCAAAAGACCCAGCGTCGCGAGAAACGAAAGCGCGAACCCGGCATCAAAAATAAGTACCCATGGCTGGAAAAGCGTGAAAGCGACCGCGCTCACTAAAAGAATGCGCGATGTTTTTGGAACGCGGCCGATGAGCGGCGCGAATTCAATCAACCAGCCCATGATCGCCGCGCGCACAACGGATGCTTGCGGACCGACGAAGATCACAAAGGCTACCAAAGAGATGCTCATGGCAATAAAAGACGGTCGGCGCGAAATACCGAGACCAAGCAGAATGCGCATCACGATTACTACGAGAATGGTGACATTCGATCCGGATACGGCAATCAAGTGAAGCATGCCGGCATTGCGAAATAATTCCTTCGCTGAATCGGAGAGGGCGCGTTCGCCATAGAGCATGCCGGCAAGGAGCGCGCCTTGATCGCCGGGCAATGACTGGCTGATATGCGATGAGATTTTTCTGCGCTGTTCGATAAGAAAATATCTCGGGTCTTGCGGCGAATAGGCGGTTTCCGTGACCCATGCAAACCCTTTTGGATCGAAAGGTTTTAAGTCGAATGGGAGGCTTGGTCTGGCCACTTCAAATCTCCACACACCTCCCAGCGCACAAAAAATCAAAAGGATGCTTCCGAATATTTTTCTTTTGCTTCTTATCGTTGGAAGGAGGAGAAGGAGAAAAAGTCCGGCCATTATCCATGGAAGTTCCTGTGGAAATATCGGGGTATATGGCTTCAAGCTATGAAGGAAAATGCCAAATAAAAAAGCTCCGCCAGCGTATCCAAGCAGAGCTCCGCGCGACCAATTCATATGCATTATTTACCAACTCGGAAATACTGAAATCCTTTTCGCGTCGCCTCTTCATGATTTAAAAGATTTCGCGCGTCCATTAGAATGTCGCCTCGCATGTTTTCTTTGAGCCTGCCGAGATCCAAGGTTCGGAATTCATCCCATTCGGTGGCAATGACCACGATATCCGCTTCGTGGCTGGCCTCATACGGACAATCATGGCGCCGGATTTGAGAAGCGAGCGCCTCATCATATATCTCCGCCTTTGGATCATATGCGGTAATGCGCGCACCCGCTTTCAAAAAGTGCTGAACCAAGGCAATCGCAGCGGACTCTCGCGTATCATCCGTATTGTTTTTAAAGGCGAGTCCAAGAATGCTTACGGTTTTCCCGGACATATTTTCTGCGGCTTTTTCCAACCGCTCAACCACTCGTTTTCGCGCACGATCATTTACTTCAAATGCGGCTTCGACGATTGGCATGCGCTGATTCGCCTTCGTACCCATATTAAGCATGGCTCGCACGTCTTTCGGAAAACACGAACCGCCCCAGCCGAGTCCGGCGCGTAAAAACTTTTTTCCAATGCGAGGATCCGTCCCGATTCCTTCCGCCACTTCTTCGATATCGGCGACGATCTCTTCCGCGAGATGCGCGACTTCATTAATGAAACTGATTTTGGTTGCAAGAAAAGAATTTGCAGCGTACTTGGAAAGTTCGGCCGAGCGCGGCGACATGACAAGCTTCGGACAATCAAAACTTTGATAAAGTTCAAGCATTTTTGTTTTCGCTTTCTCGGATGTCGTCCCAATGATAATGCGCGCCGGCTCAAGAAAATCTTTAACCGCGCATCCTTCGCGAAGCATTTCGGGGTTTGAAACGATATCAAATTCTCCTGAATATATTTTTCCGATAATCCCCTCGACGAGATCGCGCGTCCCGACCGGAACCGTGCTTTTATTCGCAATGACCGTATAGCTTGTGAGATATTTCGCGATTTCCGCCGCGGCCTGTTCGACGTATTTCGTATTCGCGGAGCCATCGGGATTGGGCGGCGTCCCGACGCCGATAAGAATGACCTCGGCATCCGGAACCGCTTGCGCATATTCATTTGTAAAAAATAGTCTACCCGCCGCCGCGTTCTTTTCGATAAGCTCTTCGAGGCCCGGTTCGTAAATTGGGGAAATGCCTTCGCGCAATTTTTGAATTTTTTCCTCATCAATATCAACGCATGTGACATGATGTCCTTTTTCTGCGAGACCCGTCCCGGTAACAAGTCCAACATACCCCGTACCAATAACTGCGACATTCATATTTACCTATCCTGAACCTGCGAAAGCAGATGGTCAAGAAAGCCCCGAGGCTGGGGCTTTCATTTAAGTAAGAGTGTTTAGAACTTCGAGCGCTCTATACGCGCAGTCTGAATCCGTCAGCTCTCCTGTTTGAAGTTGGGTACGGAAATCTTCCATGCTCGCTTTAAACACATGAATGAACTCAGCCGTTTCAAGTCTCTGCTCATCCGTCGGTCGACAGTCGACAGCGAGAAAAGCATGCTTCACGCGATTGGAATAGCCGCAAACAAAGTTTTTGCCGGCGTAAATAAGTTCGCCAGTATACCCGGTCTCTTCGAGAAGCTCGCGGGCAGCTGCTGTTTCGGGTGACTCGTCTTGATCGACAAACCCTCCGGGCAATTCATGAAGTACGCGCTCCGGGCCGGGACGAAATTGTTCTGTGAGTAAAACGTTTCCGTCGCCGGTCAACGCAAGGATGGCAACCGTTTCGCCCTCATCTTTAATGACAAATTCACCCTCCTTTCCATCAGGAAGATGAAAGAACTTTCGGAGCAGCTTTCGAAAACCGACACGTTCTGAAGTTTCAGATATTTTTTCCCAAGGTTCCATTGCGACACAACAGTTGCATAAAAAACAGGCCGGGACAAGACTCAAGCATTCACGCGGAAAAAGCAGACGTCGCCATCTTGAATAATATATTCCTTTCCTTCGATACGCGTCTTTCCTTTTTCTCTCGCGCCATTTTCTCCTCCACAGTCGATATAGTCTTGATATGGCGTGACTTCAACGCGAATGAAATGTTTTTCAAAGTCTGTATGAATTTTCCCGGCGGCTTCCGGAGCGCTTGATCCGCGAGTGACTGTCCATGCGCGCGTTTCAATTGGGCCCGAGGTAAGAAAGGTAATGAGGCCGAGTAATTTGTACCCGGCGCGAATCAAGCGGTCCAAGCCGCTTTCGGTTTGCCCGGTCATTTCCAAATATTCTTTTTTCTCCGTGTCGTCCATATCCATCATGTCAGCCTCCATTTTGACACAGACCGGAACAAGCTCTCCCTTCAATTCCGTGACACGCTCTTTCCATGAATGATCCGAGAGCTGAGCCTCGCTTACATTCACGACATAAAGCATGGGCTTAATCGTCAGAAGATTTAAGGACTTAATTGCTTTCATTTCGTCTTCCGTCCAATCAAGATCGCGCATCATGACGCCTTTGCTTAAATTTTCATGCGCTCGAGTAAGCACATCAAGTAGCAATTCCATTTCTTTCGTCTTCCCGGATTTCATTTCACGCTCAATGGTGTTTTTTCGTTTTGTCACCGTTTCAAGATCGGCGATCGCGAGTTCGGTATTAATAGTTTCTGCGTCGCGGCCTGGATCAATCGATCCATCTACATGCAAAATATTTTTGTCATCAAATGCACGAACGACTTGTGCAATCGCATCACACTCTCGGATATGTGAGAGAAATTTATTTCCGAGCCCCTGTCCTTCAGCCGCCCCTTTTACGAGTCCAGCAATATCTACAAGCTCGATGGTTGTCGGCAGGATTTTTTCACTTTTATTTATCTCCGCCAATTTTGCGAGGCGTTCATCCGGCACTTCAACCACACCGACATTCGGCTCAATAGTACAAAAAGGATAATTCGCACAATCTACTTGCGCCTTAGTGATAGCCGAAAACATGGTGGACTTCCCCACATTCGGTAAACCGACGATGCCAATTTGTAATGCCATAGATTCAATGAATAAAGCTAGCCTATACGGAATTGGTTGGAGCGACAAGAGTTGACCATATAGGCGATTTTCAGTATGTTCAAAGCCATTATGCCAACACATACCGTAGAAAAACTCCCGAAATCTGAAGTGAAAATCTCATTTGAGGTTTCATGGGATGAAGCGAAGCCTTATTTAGAGCAGGCTGCGAAGGATCTTTCCGAGAAAAATCCCATTCAAGGATTTCGTCCGGGAAAAGCCACGTATGACGATTTAAAGCGTCATTTGGGGGAAATGGCCATTCTTGAAACCGCCATGGAGCGCATTGTTCGCGCAAATTACGTAAATGCCGTTTTAAAGGAAAATTTGCAGACGATTGGCTCTCCTTCTATTGCGGCGGATCAGCTTACTCCCGGACAAACCATCAAATTCTCGACAATTTCAGCTCTTTTACCTGAAATTAAGAAGTTTCCGGAGACAAAAGATGTCTGTATTGAGGCAAAAAAGGTAGAAATTCAGGATAAACAGATCGATGATGCTATTGCTGAAATGCAAAAAATGCAAAGAAAAGAGGTTTTGGTTGATCGACCGGCCACCATGGATGATCTTGTGATTCTCGATTTAGAGATGAAACAAAATCATGTCGTCATTGAGGGCGGGTCGTCACAAAACTATCGCGTCTTCTTGGCGGAGCCGCACTATGTCCCGGGCTTCGCGGAAAAAATGGAAGGCGTGAAAGCCGGTGAAGAAAGAAATTTCAAACTAAAATTCCCCGAAGAACATTTTCAAAAACATCTGGCTGGAAAAGAAGTTGAGTTCGGAACAAAAACAAAAGGCGTCTACGAACTGGAGGCTCCTAAGGCTGATGATGCTTTTGCGAAAACCCTTGGCCTCGCCAGTCTCCTCGAGCTCCGCACCAAGCTTCGTGAAAATATGGAAGTGGAAGAAAAGCGCAAAGCGGAAGAAACGGCTGAGATTGAAATGCTTGAAGCTCTTACCGACAAAGCCGAGTTCAGCGAAATCCCGGAACTTCTTGTACAAGATGAGGTGCGCCGCATGTTAACCGAACTTCAGCGCGGCATTGAAAGCCAGGGAATGGATTGGACGTCATATCTCGCGTCGATTCAAAAATCCGCGGATGAATTGCAATTGGAAATGATGCCGCAAGCCGTGCGTCGAATTAAGACGGCTCTCATCATTAAAGGCTATGCGGATAAAGAAGAGATTAAGCCGACGGATGAGGAATTGAACAAAGAAATTGATCATATCATCGAGCATCTGCCGGAAAATGATACGGAAGCGCGCGAACGCGTCGCCTCACCTGAATATCGGGAATATGTCATGGTCCAAATGCGAAATAGAAAAACGGTTGAGAAGCTCAAAGCCGAGTGTATAAAGGAAAAAACGTCTTAATCAAGACGTTTTTCTTTTTCTATGAGTATTTTGCTCGTCATGGCGATTCCAAATGCGAGCCGGACTGAAATTATCGGCTGGCATGGAGATGCGCTCAAGATTAAGCTCGCCGCTCCGCCCGTAGATGGAAAAGCGAATAGAGAATTGGTTCATTATCTTTCGAAAAATTTGGACATCCCAAAATCGGAAATTGAAATTCTTTCGGGACATATGAATAGAAGAAAACGGATTCAGCTTCCGCTTACTTCAGACGAACTTTTTTCACGTCTCAAACTATCTTAGCGTTTCCGGAACCTCATCGACTCCTCCTTCGCTTAATGGATGACATCGCCCAATTCTTTTCATTGAGAGCCAACCTCCTCGCGTAACGCCGTGCTTACCAATCGCTTCATATCCATACTGACTGCATGTCGGATAAAATTTACACAAGGGATATGTTCTGAAACGCGCGAGCGGGCCATGATCAAGCGACAGTGTTTTTTGGTAGAGGCGAATGAAAATTTGAACGGTTTTTCTCGGGAGCATTTTCATATTATCGATCGACATTTTTATAGACGACGGATGATTTCTTTTTGGCGCGCGGCTTTCTCTTTTGCGGGGGTCGCTTCATTACCTCCGGCATTTGTTCAAAAGATCTTTTCACCTGTTTTTTAATATCTGAAAACTCTGCTGTGATCACATCGCGCTTTGCAATGAAAAGAAGATCGAAGTTTTTTGGCCATTCCGGTTCGAGCGCGCGGAGCGCGGCGCGCAAACGCCGCTTGGCACGATTCCGGTCGGCGGCGCGTTTAAAAATTTTTGTTGAGGCGACAAACCCCACCTTGGTGGCATCTTCCGCCTTTCTGAAGCGCAAGGTAAATAATGGGCCATATACCACACGGCCATTTTGAGAAAGAAGGGCAAAATCCCTTGATTTTCTTAATCTTTTGTCTTTTTCCAACATAATTGTTCTATTCGAAAAGCGGCCACTGGGGCCGCCCCTCATTTAGTATGCCATTTTCCGCTTTTATCGACGAGATCGGCGTACTTTTGATGTGTCTACCGCTAAAGCATGCCGCCCCTTTTTCCGCCGGTTAGCCAATACCTTGCGCCCGCCTTTTGTTGCCATGCGCTTTAAGAAGCCGTGTACGCGCGCGCGGCGTCGTTTTTTTGGCTGATATGTTC
>CBDULO010000004.1:0-17881 GCA_965368095.1 uncultured bacterium
TTTGAAAAAGCCGCGGCGATGAATAAAGACGAAGCGCTTGAAAAGCTTCTTTCCATGGTTGAGGCCCAACAAAAGGAGGTATTGCTGCAACGCATGCGTAAAATGGATGAGGTGACTGAAGCAGAGCTCTCTGAGAAGGCCAGAAATGTTCTTGCGACGGCAATTCAACGGCAGGCTTCGTCGCATGTCTGTGAAACCACCACGACCTATGTTGAGCTTCCGACGGAAGAAATGAAGGGGCGTATTATTGGACGCGAAGGAAGGAATATTAAGGCCATTGAACTTTTAACGGGCTGTGAACTGATTGTCGATGAAACGCCGAATGTCGTGACGATTTCCGGCTTTTCCCCCATTCGCCGCCAGGTGGCGAAGCGCGCCTTGAATAAATTGATTGCCGATGGGCGCATTCATCCCGGACGCATTGAAGAAACGGTTGATGAGGCGAAGCGCGAGCTTGTCCTTGATATTAAGGCCGCCGGTGAAGATGCGCTTCAGGAACTCGGCATTCCCGTTTCGAGCATCGATCCAAAGCTCTTACAAATTCTCGGCCGCCTCAAATATCGTACAAGCTACGGCCAAAACGCCCTCCTTCATTCTCTTGAAGTGGCGAAGCTTTCCGCGCTGATCGCGGAAGAACTCGGCGCCGATGTCGCCGTCTGTCGAAAAGGCGGGCTATTGCATGATGTTGGAAAGGCCGTTGATCATGATATGCAAGGAAGCCATCCTGAGCTCGGATATAAAATCATGAAAAAATTCGGACTGCCGGAAGAAATTTGCTATCAGTCCATCGGGCATCATGAAGATAAACCGAAAACGGTTGAGGCGATTATTGTGAAAGCGGCGGATGCGATTTCCGGAGCGAGACCGGGCGCGAGAAAAGATTCGCTTGAGCTTTATGTGAAGCGATTGGAGGAGCTTGAACGGGTCGCTTCCGATTATGAGGGCGTCGAAAAAGTCTATGCGATTCAAGCCGGGCGGGAAATTCGTGTTTTCGTTAATCCAAGAGAGGTGGATGATTATAAGGCTGAGCAAATGGCAAAAGATATCGCTCAAAGAATTGAAAGCGAGCTGAAATATCCCGGAGAAATTCGCATTACGTTGATTCGTGAAACGCGCGTCACGGAACATGCGAGATAAAAGCGCTCATCCGTTCTATTCTCTGAATATAAAGCGTGCTTTGCTGGCTTCAGCGAAAAATGATAGTGTCAGATTATATGAACAAAGCCGAACTTATTAATGTCATCGCCGATCGCGCCAATGTTACAAAAAAACAGGCGGAAGATATGGTGCATGCCTTTGTGGATATCGTGACAGAAACGCTTAATAAGGGCGAAGAAGTCACCATTGCCGGATTTGGCGCATGGAGCGCAAAAACCCGCGCGGCTCGCATGGGCGTGAACCCGCAGAAGCCTACGGAAAAGATTCGTATTCCAGAAGTGATCGTCCCAAAATTTAAAGCGGGAAAAGGACTGAAGGACGCATTGAAGGGAAAGCGTTCGAATATCACGGATTCGGGAAGCGCGCCTTCAGAGCCGGCGACGCCTCCAAGCGCTCCGGAACCGGCACCGGTGAACCCCGAGCCGATGTCTAGCGCTCCTGAAACGCCGCCAAGCGCCCAACCTCCGGAAGCGCCCCAGCAACCGGACCAGCCGACAAATCCTGAACCTCCATCACAGCCGGCTATGTAAAAATGAGTCCCGCCAGAGGGACTCATTTTTTTATTTCTTCACAAATTCTTGGATTTGCTCCACGACACTTCCCACTTCAACCAGCTGAATATCATCCTCCCAGCGCAATTTCCATTCCACGGAATTTTCCGCCATGGTCTTTTCGGAAATCAATATCCGGAGCGGCATCCCAAGCAAATCCGCATTCCCCAGCTTCTCTCCAGGCCCCGCTTCCGTATCGTCCCAGAGCACATCAATCCCCTGATCTTCAAGCTCGTCGTAAATATCGGTCGCGGCTTGTTTGATTCTTGCATCCAATTCCTCGTCTTTGCTCTTGAGATTTACGATATGTACCATAAATGGCGCGACATTCATTGGCCATTTAATACCTCGTTCGTCATGATGCGCTTCTACAATCGCCCCCAGGAGCCGAGAAGGACCGATGCCATATGAGCACATATATACCGGCTGTTTCTTCCCCTTATCGTCCATATAGGTGAAGCTGATCGGTTCGGTAAATTTCGTGCCGAGCTTGAAGATATTGCCGACTTCAATCGCTTTCATTTCTTTGACCGAACCGCTGCCGTCCGGCGCGTCGTCGCCATCTTTCATGTCGGGAACAATTTCTTTATTCCATGCATAGTCGCCTGCCTTATTTACGAAAATAATATCTTCTCCCGCTTCCGTCGGCATTTGGAATTCATGGCTGAGCGGAGAAAAGTCGCCTCCGGAAGCTTCGGTTACAATGGCATTTACGCCGCAACGTTCAAAAATACGAATATAGGCTTGCTTTACTTGTTCATAGTACGCCTCCATATCTTCCGTGGTGGCGTGGAAGCTGTATAAATCTTTCATATTAAATTCACGCCCGCGCAGAATACCGCTCTTCGCTCGCAACTCATTTCGAAATTTGTCTTGAATTTGATAGACCGCCACCGGTAAATCCTTGTATGAATTCACATATTGCTTCATGAGCGGCGCAACAATCTCTTCATGCGTCCAGCCAAGGCCGAGATCTCGATCTCCGGCGCCCTTAAATTGAAACATGATTTCAGGACCAGGATCTTCCCAGCGTCCGGTTGCCGCCCACGGCTCTTTCGGATGAAGCGCCGGAAGTAAAATCTCCTGACCTCCAATCGCATTCATTTCTTCTCGAATGATAGCCTGAATGCGGTTTAAGGCTCGAAGACCGAGCGGAAGATAAGAATAGGCGCCTGCCATCAGCTGATCGATGAAACCGGCCTGTAATAGGAGCTTTGCATTTGCTGAGTCCGCCTCATGCGGCGCTTCTTTGTGGGTTTTCGCGAAAAGTGACGAGTATTTCATAGCAGGGAGCATAGCCATTGGACGAAAGAACGTCCAGATATGAAAAGAAGGCCGAGGAGTTACCTCTGACCTTCTGAGACAGTTTATCCGACCCTACGTTTGAAGTTCTCTTTGAATGGATCGCTCTTGCCTTTGGCATAAGCCTCATCTCTCAAGAGGGTGACGCATGGCATGCAGTGCCTGAGCTTGCGCTTCAAGGAACTCTGACTGAGCGCGCATCCGCAACGCTCACACTTTTTCTTGCAGTACGTTTTTTCGTCGCTTCCGCCATCCTGGCCCTCGCCATCAATCGCTCCGGCAAGGCCAGAAGTGCTAATACGCCCTCCGTAATTTTTTGTCATGCCTCTCCCGGGAGAAAGGGTGTGTAAGATCAAGTCAAGCGGCGGAGCGGCTAAGCGCTCAAACGGCCTTCGCCTGCTTCTTCGCCTCGCGCACTCGGGCCCTGCAGGGACCGGATGAAGAGCAGCGCCCGCTCTTATTGTAGCTATTCAGCCTCTGCCCACACTTCGTGCAGTAACTGGGCTTTCGACTCGGCTGCACTTTGTTTGCGCAGGCGATCGCAAGCCCCTGTGTCGGAAGACGGAATCCTTGCTCGACAGTCATTCTCTTTCCCTCCCTCAAAGGAACAGGCTTCCAAAATGAACTAATATTTCGTTTTTGTCAAGATAGAAACATCTCTGCCGTCATGCCGAATTCTCTTGACGAATGGCTAAGGAATTCCTATATTAACGCCGCACCGATAGCTCAATTGGTTAGAGCAGGGGCCTCTTAAGCCCAAGGTTCCGGGTTCGATTCCCGGTCGGTGCACCAAGAAAAGACTCCGCCAACCGGCGGGTTTTTTTCTTGGTCTATGAAATCCGGGAATCGAACTTGACACCTAGAATAATGCTGGGGGAATTATTCGAATGCGGCCGGCTCCGGAGAAAACATAAGCGGGACCTGCTTGCGGGTTACGAAAGTTGAGGAAGAATGATTCCCGGTCGGTGCACCGCAAAAAAACATCCCGTGTAGACGGGATGTTTTGCTGTATACGAGACGCTTACTTTTTCTCGACTTCGATTTGAATTTTCTCCCCTGACACCTTCACTTCTTTCACATCAAGATTATCCACGAAGGTTAGCGCGCTCGCTCGAAGCGCTTTCGCGAGCTCCTCCTTCCCCTCTTCAATCGTTTGCTTCAGCTCTTCATTTGCGCCCGCAATATGTACCTCGATTGTATCGTGAGGCGTCATACCCGTATTCTTGCGCGCATTCATGACATGGCGAACAAACTCACGCCGCATCCCCTTTCGTTTTAGCTCAGGAGTAATGACCGTATCCAGCTCCGTCTTCCATTCGTCCTCCAGCGTTCCATCTGTTTCAATTTCTATCGCCTCTACATTCACCTCATCGCGTAAAACCGTGAGTAAATCATTTTGCCTCGCCATCCGGCTCGCTGTATCCGCGTCTTTGAATTTCACCACAAGTTTCGCCAATGCTTGACGCACGGGGATTTTGCTCGTCGCTCGCCCCTCATGCGCGCTTGAAGCGATATCGCGAATAAGCCTCATATCATTCAATAAACGCTCATCAATCAGTCTCGCGTCCGGCTTCTGCCACTTTTCCAAATGTACTGAAGCCTTTGCTCCCCCCAAGTCCAGATACACCCTTTCAGAAATAAATGGCATGAAGGGCGCCATCATTTTCGATGTTTCAATCAATATTTCACGAAGTGTCTTTAATGCATCGAGTTTTTCAAATTCATTCTCAGACTTCATACGGCTCCGTGAACGTCTCAACCACCACGTTGAGAGATCATCGATAAATTCCCGGAAGGGGCGCGAAGCTTTCGCGAGCTCGTAATTGTCCATGAGTTCCGTTACTTCGCCAAGCAATCGATGAAAGCGGGCATAGAGCCAGCGATCCATCACATGCGCGGAAAGCGGTTTTCCCGTTGGAATATCAAGTCCTTCCGCGTATGTTTGATAGAACTTCTTCACATTCCAGAATAAATTCAAGACGCCGCGCACGATATTCTGGAGATCTCGTTCAGAAAAGTTTAGTGACGATGCCTCCATCACCGGCGAGCTTAAAAGATAGTATCGAAGGGCGTCGGAGCCGTACTCCGTCATAATATCCCAAGGGTCGGGATAATTTTTGAGGCTTTTCGACATCTTCTTCCCATCTTCCGCTAGAATAATCCCCGTGGCGATCACATTCTTATACGCGGGTTTTTTGAAAAGCGCTGAGGAAAGCACGTGCATTACATAAAACCAGCCACGCGTTTGATCTTGCGCCTCCCCAATAAAGTCAGCCGGAAAATTCTTTTCAAAGGTTTTTTTATTTTCAAAAGGATAGTGCTGAGACCCATATGGCATGGATCCTGAATCAAACCAGACGTCAAATACTTCAGGAATGCGCTCGGCTTCTTCTCCGGAATCCGTTAGGACAATTACGTCATCAATCATAGGGCGGTGCAAGTCCAAATCCTCAGGCAAGGTTCCCGGTTTCGCGCGCTTCTTCAGCTCCTCCATTGAACCGATAACAACAACCTCCCCTGTTTCTACGCCCTTCCATACGGGAATTGGCGCCCCCCAAAAACGGGTTCGCGAAAAATTCCAATCCGGCGCACTCTCAATGCCTTTTCCAAACCTCCCTTCTTTAAAATGATCGGGGTGCCAATTTATTTTCTCCGCCGCTTTTTGCATTTGCGGCTTTATACTTTTCACGCTTACAAACCAGGCGGGCTGTGCCTTATACAAAAGAAGCGTTTTACAGCGCCAACATTCCGGAACGCTATGCGTAACCTCTTCGGCCATATACAGAAGTTTTCGCTTTTTCAAATCATCAATAATAGGCTGATTCGCTTCGCGGATTTTCATGCTGGCATACTCGCCCATCTCGGCAATCATTTTCCCCTCATCATCCACGGTTTCAAGCATGGGAAGATCATGCTGCTTCATCATGTCGAAATCTTCTTCCCCAAATGCCGGCGCCGTATGTACAATTCCCGTTCCGCTTTCCGCTGTAACGTGATCGCCTAAAACCACTCGATACGCATCCCCTTCGGGTACGACAAAATTGAAGAGCGGCTCATAGCGCATTCCTTCAAGCTCGCTCCCCTTCCAGCGACCAGTAATTTCAAATTCCACCCCTTCAGATTTCAGCGGATAATATTGCTTTAATACTTCCGATTGACGGGCTTCCGCAAAAATCAAGGTCTCTCCCGTCTCTTCAAGCGTTGCCGCGACATACATGAGTTCCGGGTTTACGGCGAGCGCGGTATTCGCGGGCAATGTCCAAGGGGTGGTCGTCCACGCCAAGAAAAATGTCTTCTCTTTTCCCACGACCGGCAGCTTAACCGTAACCGCGGGGTCGGTTGCTTCGACATATGAATTGTCCATCGCAATCTCCTGATTGGAGAGCGAAGTGGAACAGCGCGGACAAAATAAGGAAACGCGGACACCTTCGTAAATCAAATCTTTTTTATGAAGCTCGGAAAAAATCCACCAGACAGACTCAATATATGAGTTATCCATGGTTTTGTAAGAGTTCTCAAAATCGACCCAGCGTCCAAGGCGCTCGATATATCTCCCCCACTCCTTTTCATATGTATGCGTCGCTTCGCGACATGCCGCGTTAAACTTATCGATACCGTATTCTTCAATTTCCTTTTTCGACCCGAGATTCAACTCCTTCTCGATAAGATTCTCGATAGGGAGTCCGTGACAGTCCCAGCCCCAGCGGCGCGGGATGCGATAGCCCTTCATCGTCCAATATCTCGGTACGGCGTCTTTAATCGCGGATTGCAAAAGATGGCCATGATGCGGCATACCCGTCGCGAATGGCGGCCCGTCATAAAATGCGTAGGTTTTCGCCTCCGGACGCTCTTCAATTGATCGCTCAAAAATCCGATGCTTTTTCCAGTACGCGGCTACCCGTTCCTCCATCTCCGGAAATATCGAGTCTCTTGTTTTTGGTTTCTCTTCCTTTGCCATATAATGTTAACAAGCATGCGGATTATTCCGCATTCGGTCAAGTTTCCCCAACTAATCATAAAAAGCACATGAGCACCAAAAAGAAAGGACAGAAAAAACGAATATTTATCGGTGCCGATCATGCCGGATTCAAGCTCAAAGAGGATTTGCGGGTGATGCTTGAAGAAGATGGCTATGATGTGAAAGATTTTTCCCTCGAATATATCCCGGGTGATGATTATCCGCAGTATGCGAAAGAAGTCGCGAAAGCGGTGCAGAAGAAAAAAGGATCGCTCGGACTCCTTGTTTGCGGAACGGGACATGGCATGGAGATCGCCGCGGATCGCTTTAAGGGTGTTCGAGCATTTGTTGCACGCTCGGAACGAGACGCGATTCTTGCAAGACAGCATAATCACGCGAATGTGCTTGTCTTGGGCGGATGGATTACAAAGGGCGCGAAGGCGAAGAAAATTGTTCGTAGCTGGTTAAAGGCACGGCCCAGCACCGCCGCGCGCCATATCCGCCGCGTCAAACAAATCGACCAATGAAACGCGAACTTATTCCCGCCATTCTCTCTAAAACCGCCGCTGACGCGAAGCAGAAGTTTGATGCATGTCACGGACTTGTTTCCTGGGTACAGCTCGACATCATGGATGGGAAATTCGTGAAAAATAAAACCTGGCATAGCGCGGCGGAGATCAAGAAGTGGAATATTGATCCAGCCATCGAATTACATTTAATGGTCAAACGCCCACTCGCCATCATGAAGCGTTTTCGATCAGTAAAAAAATTTACGCGCGCCATCTGGCATGTGGAAACGGATATTGATCATGAAGAGCTCCTTGATTGGTGTGAGGAACATAAGATTAAAGGCGGCCTCGCTCTCTCTCCTAAAACCCCCCTCGACGCCATCACCCCCTATCTCTACCACCGGGCGTTTTCTCGCGCACTTATTCTTGGCGTCACCCCCGGTTGGAGCGGTCAAAAACTACAAGCGCATACCTATAAAAAAGCTCGCGCCTTGCGAGGTCTCCTCCCGAATATCCCCATTTCATTTGACGGCGGTGTAAAACGCAGGAATATCCCCACGCTCGCGAAATACGGCGTGACGGGATTTTGCGCGGCAAGCTCCATCTTTTCATCCGATGAACCGCGCGCCAAAATCAAAGAATTTAAATCGCTTATACGTGAACTCCCATAAATGATAAACTGACTTCATATGAAACGAATTGCCTCACTCTTATCCGCTCTCGGACTCCTTCTCTTCCCGCTCATTTCTTTTGCCGCGCCCGCACCGGGTGAACTCATAAAAGGAAGCGGGCCGGCCGTGTACTATTTCGCCGTTGACGGAAAGCGCTATGTCTTCCCGACAGAAAAAACGTATTTCACTTGGTATGACAATTTCGACAGCGTCATGACCATCACGGACGCGGAGCTTGCCGCCATTCCGCTTGGCGCGAATGTCACCTATCGGCCGGGCGTGCGCATGGTGAAAATCGAAAGCGACCCAAAAGTCTATGCCGTCGCGAAAAATGGTGAATTGCGCTGGATAGAAACCGAAGCGCTTGCCGAGAGTCTCTATGGGCCGAATTGGGCGACGCATATTGACGACATTCCGGTTGGATTTTTCACAAGCTACACATTGGGGGTCGCAATATCTTCCGAGACTGACTTCGTGCCAACGGAAGCGACGAATGGCTCGCTCACGATTCAAGACGACCGAAATCTCATGGCTCCCGACCCATCCCCTGATCCTGAACCGGATCCAGACCCGGAACCCGAGCCAAATGTCACCGGAACACTTACCTCTTCCGACACATCCGTCACCTCCGGAGATGTGATCGATGTATTCGCTATCGCCGATCCGGCTGGGAGCATTAAAGATGTGTATATTTATCTCGATGATGAAGAAAAACGATATTGCGCATTCAGTCCATGCGGGGTGAGCTTTGATATCCCGCCCGGTGAAACGGAATATGAATTACGCGCGGAGTTTGCTTGGATTACCGGAGAAACCGTTACAAAAACCCTTCCCATCACGGTGGAAAGCAATGGCGGAAATGGCGTGGAACTCATCATCACGAATCCCGAGGTAAAACCCGGCGGTATCCGTGAAGCTATCGTTTTTGTTGATAATTCTCTCGTAGCGGATATTATCAGCATTTATCTGGATGGGAATATCGTGAGAACATGCGATGACGTGCAAGAGTGCCGCTATAGCATGGAGGAGCCGGGTGAAATCGGCGATTCATATAGCGTGTATGCCCGCGTGCAAAATCAAGGAAACTCCGTTGTCTTTTCAAAGACGAAAAAGATTACGGTAGTTGAAAATGATCATCCGCAACTTACCATTCGCGTTGGAAATGAAGTTATCTTTACCGGAGAAACCGTGGACGCAACCGTAGAAGCCTCCGATTCCGATGGCATAGCCTCAACCGAGATCTGGATCGATGGCGCGCCGGTGAAGCATTGCGATATCAGTATCTGTACGGCAAACCTTGGCCCGTTCAGCACAACCGGAACAAAGGAGGTCGTCGGTAAAGCGACCGACCTACAGGGACTCGAACAAACGTCCACAGCGAGCTTCGAAATTCAGTGATTGACGAGTAACCCTCTTCTTTGGCATTCTTAAAGACATAAATAATTCATTTACGAAATATTTCACTTATGAAATCACTCTTCTATCGCTTTGTGGCGTTCGCGAGTTCGCTCGCAATGCTTCTTGCTCCCGTCGGCTCACATGCCGCTGTGACTGAGGCATTTAGCCCTGGCGACCTTATTAAAGGCCAGTCCTTTTCATCCGTATATTACTTCGCTCCGGATGGGAAGCGCTATGTCTTTCCAAATGAAAAAACCTATTTCACCTGGTTTGAAAATTTTGACGGCGTAAAAACCATTTCAGACGCATCTCTTGGCGCCGTGCCAATCGGCGGGAATGTCACCTACCGCCCAGGAGTTAAAATGGTAAAAATCACCACCGACCCTAAAGTATATGTTGTCGATCAAGGCGGCGTGCTTCGCCACGTAGGCTCGGAACAGCTTGCCGAAACACTCTACGGACTTAACTGGAATAACCAAATTGACGATATTCCAGACCCGTTCTTCATCAACTACGATCGAGGAACCGAAATCACCATGGCATCCGACTTTGTGCCGGCTGATGTAAAAACACAGACAACAACCATCGCGCAAAATAAGCAGATGACCTTTGAAGACGCGGCGATCACCATTAGCAGCGCTCAGAATGGTTTTGTTCCAAAAACGATTACCGTGAAGAAAGGTACAACGGTGACCTGGACAAATCGTGATAATAATACGCATACCGTCTCATCCGATGCATTCAACTCACCTAGTCTCGCACCGAATGACACATACCAGCGTACATTCAATACCGTTGAGTCATTCGACTATAATTGCTCTATTCATCCGAGCATGACGGCCACGATTAACGTCGTGCAGTAAATCTCTTAAAGATTTAAAGAGAAACGCCTTTAACAGGGCGTTTTTCTTTATCCCCCATTCTCGCTACAATAGCTATATATGAAAATTCCTTCTTCTCTCAAACCAATTGGCATCATCGCGCTTTTCGTCCTCTTATTTATTTTGATTTTGAATCGCCAAATTTTCAGCCCGGAAGTTAATACCCGAATCCAAAAATCCACCGTTTCAGATGCGGGCTATGGAGAACCCGGCTCAGAAATGGCGCTTGGCATGCCGGCTCCCGCCCCCTCCATGATTGCGGCGGACGATATGATGGTTGCTCCGTATGATCCGTATGGCGCAACTCAAGAAGAACGCGAAGCCATCGGAGAACGCATTATTCAAACCGGAGGTATCTTTATGCGCGTGGATGATGCCGCGCGTCGATTGGAAGAAGTTCGCGGACTCGTTGAGTCATCCGGCGGATTTATCGCCGACTCCTCCATCTCGGAACAGTCAGGCGTAAGAACGGCAAATATTACCGCTCGCATTCCCGTGGATCAATATCAGGATCTGCGTGCGAAAATTCGCGCTATCGGTGGAACAATATTCAATGAAACAAGCCACGCGGATGATGTCACGGATCAATTCGTTGATCTTGACGCACGGCTTCGCGCAGCAAAAGCGGAAGAAGAACAGTATCTCGAAATTCTGGACCGCGCCACAACCATTGAAGATACGCTCCGCGTCACCGCTCAACTTTCGCAGGTCCGTTCACGCATTGAACAAATGGAGGGGCAAATGCGCTTTTTGCGAGATCGGACGGAATTTGCCACGCTCACGGTTCATATGACGGAAGAAGCGCGCGTCACTATTCCAACGGACGAATGGCGTCCCGGAGAAGTATTACGTGAAGCGCTTCGAGATCTTGTTATCGTGGCGCAAGGAATTATTGACTTTGCGATTACCGCTCTCATCTTTATCATCGGACTTCTCCTGCCGCTTGGACTCATTATCTGGTTCTTCCTATGGCTTTGGAAGCGCATCTTGCTGAAACGAAGAGGAAATAAAAAATGACTTTGCCGGTGAAATACGATAAAATAAGGCCATGCCTTATTCGCACATTCAGGATGAAAAAATTGAAGAGCTAGAACTCATCGCAAATACCTTGCGCCAGCATATTATAAAAATGATTGTCGCCGCCGGCTCCGGTCACCAGGGCGGCCCCTTGGGCATGGCGGATATTTTTTCCGCGCTCTACTTCCATGCGATGAATCATGATCCGAAAAATCCCGAGTGGGAAGATCGTGATCGCTTAATTTTATCGAATGGCCATATTTGTCCGATCCGCTATGCGGCCATGGCTGAGGCGGGCTATTTTCCAAAAAAAGAATTACTTACACTTCGTAAATTGGGCACAAGACTTCAAGGTCACCCGGAACGCATCAAGCTCCCCGGTACAGAGTCCACTTCAGGACCGCTTGGCGCCGGACTTGCGCAAGCGGCGGGGCTCGCATATGCCGCGAAAATGGATGGAAAAACCTATCATATTTATTGCGCCACTTCTGATGGCGAGCATGAAGCCGGACTCCATTGGGAGGCGATGATGTTTGCGGGGAAGAACCGGCTCGATAATCTGATTCAAATTGTCGACCGAAACAATATTCAAATTGACGGCGATACGGAAGACATCATGCCGCTTGAACCCCTCAAAAAGAAGTATGAGTGTTTTAACTGGCATGTGATTGAATGCAATGGAAATGACATGCACGATATTCTGCGTGCGATTGATGAAGCGAAAGTGATACGGCAAATGCCGATCCTCATTATGGCGCATACGGTCACCGGCCGCGGCGTCTCTTTTATGGAGAATAATTTCAAATGGCATAGCCAGCCGTTCCGAAATGATGAGGCTGAAATAGCGCTAAAAGAATTACGCTCGGTGAGAAGAAAAATAAAAGCAGAACATGCCGGAACATAATATGATACATCCTGACGCACATTTGATTGAAAATCTATTTTCAAAAGACATTGAAATGGTCCCCACAAGAAATGGGTATGGCGACGGCGTGGTTGAAGCCGCGGCAAAAAATACGAATATCGTGGTTGTCTGCGCGGACCTGACTGACTCAACCCGGAACTCTGAATTTAAAAAACTTTTTCCGGACAGATTCATTCAAGTTGGCGTCCAAGAACAGCTGCTCGCAGCCATGGGAGCCGGCCTTTCAATGGGCGGGAAAATTCCATTTATTACGAGTTATGCGATGTTTTGCCCCGGACGCGCCTGGGAGCAAGTTCGAACCAATATCTGCTTGAATGAAACCAATGTAAAAATCATTGGAAGCCATGCCGGGGTTTCAGTGGGTCCGGACGGCGCAACGCATCAAGCCATTGAAGATATCGCCATTATGCGCCCAATTCCAAATATGACCATTATCGCGCCATGCGACGTGCATGAAGCGAGAAAAGCGACTGTGGCAATCTCCCGATTCGATGGCCCCTGCTATGTCAGATTCGCGCGTGAAAAAACACCGGTATTTACCACGCAAAAAACGCCGTTCAAAATTGGAAAAGCAAATATTCTTCGGGAAGGAAAAGACGTGGCAATTATTGCCTGCGGACCTCTTGTCTACAATTCCCTGGAAGCGGCGGAAGAACTGAAGCGAAGCAAGATTGACTGCATGGTGGTGAATTCTCATACAATCAAGCCGCTCGACGAAAAAACGATTCTGAAAGCGGCCGAAAAATGCAAAGCTATCGTCACGGTTGAAGAGCATCAGATCACCGGCGGGCTAGGCGGAGCCGTTTCAGAATTTCTTGCAAAGACTCAACCAACCCCGATCGAGTTTATTGGCGTGCAAAATAGATTTGGAGAATCAGGCGAACCGATGGAATTGATCGAACATTTCGGGATGGGGGTAAAACATATAAAAGCAGCCGTGAGGAAAGTGAAGAAGCGAAAATAGATTTTAAAAGCTCCGCGACAAGCGGAGTTTTTTGTTTATAAAATTAATAGACCCTCGGTACGCTTCACAGCATTCCGAGGGTCAGTTCGAGGGGTCCGCATCCCGCGGTCCTCTGTGGTGGCGAGAGAACCTAGCACGATCTCTCTTGAGTGCAACTCACGCTAGGAGTGAGCTCTCTGAGGTCTCACGGACTCTGCTTACAAGAAGGAGGTACTAGAGCTGGCCAGATGCCCCGGGTTGGTTTAGTTTCCGGTCCCGCATCCAACTCATTCTCTTCCTACCGCAAGGTTCGTCTGTGAGGCTCTCGAGGCGCGCCGAGGCTGACGTCAGCTGAAGCTGAGGCCGAGCTCGGTCATGCCGACGAGGTCCTTCGAAGTCAGAGGGCAATATACGTGTCCCACCACGGAACACACCAGATGAGACTTGTTGTCCATCGCGAAAAAGGCTAGCACAATCTGCGACTTTTGTCAAGATGTCAGACATGATCGGTTTGTTAAGTTTACTTGACAAACTGGTGTTTTTATGCTATAGTGAAAGAGTGTAGTAACTTTTATTTTTTCGAGTAATTTTGGCTAAAATGAGCCAAAAAATCCCCCGAGAACCAGAACGGTTTCGGGGGTTGTTTTATAGGTAGGAGCCTAGATGTCTATGGAAACACCCAGTCTCTTTCGTCGCTTTCGAGGAGCGCCTCTCGATCGGCGCTGAGGCAAACCCTTTGGACGCCCAACCGGATATAGAAGATGATCGGAAATGTGCCCATCGAGAACAGGCCCAAGGCGGCAGGCGGCCGCCATAAAGCTTGAAACCGTCCATCCGAGCTCTTGTTCGAGCAGAGACTGAAAGCGATCCTGAATTCGCTTGTCGTATAGCGATTCATGCATGCCCTCGGCGGAATTGACTCCGATCGTCCTCAGCACCGAGAAGATCTCGGGCGGAACAGCGAGTTTTCGCCTCCCCTTTGGTCCGATCACCTTCGCGCCGAAGCTCCCGGACGCGCTCTTAAGCGTCTTTCCTTCGCAAATGTCCATATCTATCCTCCATGGGGAATATGGTCAAAAAATGACGGATTGTCAAGAATGAAAACTGGATGCAAAATAAAAAAGATCCTTTTCAGGATCTTTTTTATGGCGGACGCGAAGGGATTCCCCCTCGCTCCGACTCGGGTACCGGGGCGGCTGCGCACTAAATGCACCCCGTGCATTTTCTCGCCGCCCTTCGAATCCCCGGTTTGCGTCCTAGCCAAATGAAAAACAGAGCACCGTCATTGGTACTCCGTTTTTCATGGCGGACGCGAAGGGATTCGAACCCTCGATCTTCTCCGTGACAGGGAGACGTGTTAACCGGGCTACACCACGCGTCCAAACATCCAGTGATTACTTGACTTTTTGCCCCAATAGCGGGACGATAGCAAATGCACTGCGGGCGCTATAATAGCACCTGCTAACGATCTTGGCAATACCTAATCCATCCATTTATGTTCGCTCTTATCCGACACGCCGCCTATGATAGCGGTACCGGCGCCCTTACAGAAGAGGGCATCATTTGCGCAAAAAAATTCGCAAATACTATCAAAGAACGCGGAAATGGCTGGAAGGAGATCCACACCTCCCCCGCTACCCGAACAAAAATGACAGCTGAGATTATCGGAGAAGTTCTCGGCATCCCGGTAAAGATAGATGCGAGACTCAGTATGGAGGGTCAAATCGTCGACCTTCTCCCGCCAAGTGAACCGCATGGGAATATTTTCATTACCCACCTTCCGATCCTGACCAGAATGTTGCGCTCATGGAGTAATATTTTTCACACGGATGAGCCGCCCATGGTGGATATTTGCTCCGGCTATATCATTGATACGAAACATGAAAAACTTATTCGTATAGACGCGTCGGATCCTTCCTCACGCCTTTCGTAATTCCGTGAGCTGAACCTGATCGGAATCACCCAATACTTTCCCCGCCACCACTAAAATGGTGTCTTGTTTTTTTATCGCGCCATTTTTCATCAACTGTTCCAGCGCCTGCTCGATAAGCTCTCGCTCATTTTCTGCTTTCGAGAAAAGCATTGGTCGAATACCCCAAAACATATTCATCTGATGCACCAGCTTTTTCTCGGGTAAGGCAACAAAAATAGGAACTTCCGGACGATATCGGCTTATGAGGTTCACCGCTTCTCCATCTGTCGTCGCGATAAGAACCGCCTTCAAATCTTCGGCTCTTGCCAGCTGATTCGCGATGGACGTCGCATTCAAATGCTCAATACCAAACTTGATCGGTAGATCATCAAAAGGGCTCTGCTCCGTTTCCCGAATGGTATCAGCCATAGTCTTTACGGATAGAATAGGGTTTTTCCCCATAGCCGATTCACCCGAGAGCATGGTCGCGTCCGCGTGATCAATGACGGCATTTGCTATATCCGAAACTTCCGCGCGCGTCGCTTGCGAATGTTCAATCATTGAATTCAGCATTTGCGTCGCTACGACCACCGGCACTCCGCGATGAAGACAGGCGCGAATCATTTTTTTCTGCATGACCGGAACTTTTGCCGCCTCCATTTCTATCCCCAAATCGCCGCGAGCGATCATGATTCCGTCTACAACTTCTAAAATCTCGTCAAAACGCTCAACCGCTTTAGGCTTCTCGATTTTCGCCATGACTTTCGTCGGGATATCCTTTAATAATTTCTTGAGCGCCAGGATATCCTCCGGTCCCTGCACAAAGGATAATGCCACCCAATCAACGCCCTGTTGCATTCCGAAAAGAATATCCTCCTTGTCTTTATCGGTAATCGCAGAAATCCTTGTTTCCGTCTCTGGGAGATTAATACCTTTATGCGAGGTGAGCAGGCCGCCTTCCGCGATCTGACAATGAATATCCTTCCCCTTTATTTCCTTTACCACGACTTGGAGCATTCCATCGTCCAAAAGCAGCCTCTGCCCGACCTTCACGTCTTCATGCAATTTTGGATAGCTGACGCCGATCTTTTTTGGCGGCGCGTGCTTCCCTGTCGTAAAAATAATCTCACCTCCCTTTACAAGCATGATCCCCTCTTCCGGCAACTTCCCTACGCGAATTTTTGGCCCCTGTAAATCCTGCAGGATGGTTAATGGCTCGCCCGTTAATTCTCTCACCTTATGGATGCGCTTAATAAGCGCCGCATGATCCTCATGCGTTCCATGCGAAAAGTTCAGCCGGCAAATATTCATCCCGGCCTTTACCAATTCAATAAGCGTGTCCGTATCGTCACTCGCGGGGCCAATGGTGCAGATAATTTTTGTGCGTTTTGAAAGATCCATCATATTAAAAATTTGGGTCGCGCTCCTCAAGCGTCGTGACAAGCTCCCGTTCTTCCCCATTGCGAGAAATGCGAATAATCACTTCATCACCCGGAAATTTATTGGAAATGATATGCGCCAGTGAATGCCCTCCATCAATGCGCTGGCCGTCGATCGCAAGGATGATATCTCCCGATTGCAGACCGACTTTATCCGCCGGAGAATCCGGAATGATAGCCGGGGCGCTTCCATCACCGAAAATCACATGCGCCCCATAGTCATAATTAAGGTTATTCAGACTCGCATAACTTGAGTCAATCGGCACAAATCGCACCCCGAGCCACGGACGAACAATGCGTCCATATTCTTCCACGCTTTCAAGCCCGCGGCGAACAGCATTCGCCGGAAGGGCAAATCCAAGCAATTGCGCTCGGTCCGAAATAGCTGTATTCATGCCGACAACCTCCCCCTTCAGATTGATGAGCGGACCGCCCGAATTTCCAAAATTAATCGCCGCGTCTGTTTGAATGGCTTCCTCAATGATTTCACTTCGATCGAATGAACCGGCAAGCAAACGTCTATTTTTGCCGGACACAATTCCCTTGGTGACACTATTGCTAAATTCAGCAAGGGCATTGCCGATCGCAATCACCGTCTCGCCCACCTCAACCTCATCACTATTCCCTAATTGCATCGCCGGAAACCCATCGCCGTCTACTTGCAAAAAAGCAAGGTCGAGAACGGGATCTTTTGCGATAACTTTCGCGACCAGTTCCCGTCCGTCTTGCGTAACGACAATATATTCCGCGTCTTCATCGTCAATGACATGCTTATTTGTGGCGATCATTCCGTTTTCCGTGACAAAGAATCCCGTTCCTCCGCCGATTTGCGTGCGCTCCAATTCCACCTCTTCATCGGGGAGCTGTTCCGGAACGGGAAAAGAGAAAAACGGATCATTATAGAATTCTTCCAACCCTTCGAGTCGAAAATCATTCGCGGAGAGTTCTTTCGTGATATTTATGGAAACCACGGATGGAAGCGCCGCCTCTACGATTTCCGTGACGCGATCTTCATCGGACGAAATGACTGATGTTTCTTTCTCCAAAATAACCTGACCATTTTCTCCAGATACGAACCATGGAGCAAAGAACCCCTGCTCGACCAAATATGGCGTATACAAACTAGCCGCAATCCCGGAAACGGATCCTACGACAAATGCCAAAAGAGTGACCAAAATAACTGTATTCCTCCTCATAGTTTCTAAGGGGCATTATAG
>CBDULO010000005.1:0-17382 GCA_965368095.1 uncultured bacterium
CCATTTTGGATGCGAGAGATTGGAGCGGGCGCGTGGAAGGAACCGATGGTGATTACTTAATGGTCGTGGATGCGAACCTCGCCGCTTTGAAAACCGACGGAAAAATGGATAAGCATATTTTTTACTCCATTGATCTTTCCGATAAAAATAATCCAACGGCTACCGTACGATTGCGTTATACGAATAATACGCAAAACATCGACTGGCGCTATACGCGCTACCGAAGCTATACGCGCGTCTATGTGCCGGAAGGGAGCGAGCTGATTTCATCTCGAGGAGCGATGAAGGGTGATATTACCCAAACGGGGGGAGTTCCGGTGGCCGGAAATGTGGATGTGACGAGGGAATTGGGAAAAACCGTATACGGTGCCTTTTGGTCGATCGAGCCAAGAAAAACAGGCGAATTGGAATTTACCTATCGCCTTCCGAATTATGTCGTCGATCAAATCATGACGGAGAAATACGATCTTCTCGTGCAAAAACAGGCCGGGGCTATCACTCAATTGACGCTTGATCTCTCATTCGGTAAGAAACTCCTGTCTGCGACGCCTCCCGAGGCCGAAAGCGCCTTCGGAGACGATCGCTACCAGACGAACTTCAATCTTGTGAAGGATACGCCTGTTACGGTCAGTTTCTAACCATGTTTGGAAAAAAAATCGGCATCGACCTTGGAACCACCACGGTACTCGTCTTCGTCCCGAAGAAAGGGATTATTATAAATGAACCGTCCGTTGTCGCGATTTCTCTTGCTGATAAAAAAGTATTGGCTGTCGGGAAAGAAGCAAAAGATATGATTGGCCGCACGCCCGATTCGATTGTCGCGAAACGTCCGCTGAAGGACGGCGTCATCGCCGACTATCGAACCACGGAAGCCATGCTTCGTTATTTTATTAATAAAGCCGTCGGCGGCGTTCGCGTATTCCGTCCGGAAGTGATGGTCGCGGTTCCCGGAGGAATTACTTCAACCGAAAGACGCGCCGTGATCGACGCGACGCTCTCCGCCGGAGCAAAAGCCGCGTATATCATTAAACAGCCCGTCGTGGCCGCGATTGGCGCTGACATTCCCATCGGTTCCGCCTCGGGACATATGATTATTGAAATCGGCGGAGGGACTTCGGAGATCGCCGTCATCTCTTTAGGAGGAATTGTTGCCTCATCATCCGTACGTATCGGCGGAAATAAACTCGACGCCGCCATTCAAGAGCATGTCCGTCGAAAATACGGCCTCGCGGTAGGAGAGCGCACAGCGGAAGATATTAAAATCCGCATCGGTTCCGCGCTCTATCTTGAAGACAAGCTTGAAATGGAAGTGAAGGGACGGGATATGGTTTCAGGACTTCCGCGCATTATCCAGGTGACAAGCGATGATGTCACGGACGCAATCCAGCATGAGCTGCAGGGCATTGTTGAAGCGATTAAAGACGTGCTCCGAAATACGCCGCCAGAACTTTCCGCCGACGTCATGCAAAAAGGCATGGTACTTTCCGGTGGAACGGCTCAGTTACGGAATTTGGACCGACTCTTTCAAGAAGCAACAGGCGTGCCGGCCTTCGTCGCGGACAATCCGCAACAATGCGTAGGAAAGGGAACGGGGATCGCACTCGAAAATCTCGAGGCATATAAGCGAAGTATTTTTTCTTCATAAAACGAAACGTCCCCGGAGAATGGGGACGTTTTTAGAACATCTGCAGAATGCTGGCGGTGATTTCTTCCACATTTTTTCGATGTGTTCGAACATGTCTCGCGCGAATATTGAACTGGACTCGAGATAAAGAGCCGCGGGTCGGAGCCCTCGGTCGGAGAGCACCTTCGCAGAGGAAGGTGCCATTCCTGAACTCGATGCACGCGAAGAGGAGGCGGTATCCTCCGGCGCCGCGCGGGATGCTCGGTAGAATTTCCTGGCAGGCGTGCATATAGGTGAGCCGTTCCTCTTGGCTGGCGGCACGCCAGCCATAGCAGGCCAGTTTTGTGGGTGTTTCACACAGTCGAATGGATCTTCCCCAGGCACAGCTTGATTGCGATGCCGGTGTTCGCATCTGCGCCTCGCCGGTCGGAAGACAGCAGGCGAGAATAATCGGCGCAAAAAAACCGGAAATGAAAAAAGAGCGTTTCATGGCTCCTCCAGATTTTAACTTGACGGAAGGTGCCTGCGCTGTCAATAAGCAAAACCGCTCCTCAAAAGAGAAGCGGTCAGCGAATGCGCGCGGTTATGGCAGAGGCTCTTTTGCGAACCAGGCATAGGTGAGGCGTTCACCCGGCCGGCATTCGGCAATGAGATTCGAGAACCCGGCTTCTTCATTGGCAATGAAGAACTCTCGGCTTCCCTGGGCATAGTGGAGAAGGTACAGGAAATGAGTGAGCTCTTCTTTCGAAAAAAAGGCAAACTCGACTTCCAGGGGGACGGGTCCCGCATCTTCCCAAAGAAGCTCTGAAACCTCTTCCGGTCCGGCGATGTCTTCGAAGACAAGGTCGAAATGGAAGATGAGAATCGGGTAGTGCCCCGTGAAGATTTGCGCCTGGGTGTCGTCGAAGCCATGGCCGAAAGGACGCAGGCCTCGGTCTCTGATATTCAGAATGCGCTGATCATCCGATTCGCTATAAAGCGCGAATGTATATGGGCGTTTCCCAAACAATTTCTTATGTAGCTCAGGCGGTTCCATTTCCCCTCCGTGAAGCGACCCTAATGAATCATGGCTCCAATGTCAAAGGGTGTATACTGTCCTTATGTTAATCGGTATTGAGGCTTCGCGCGCAAATCGACCCCAGAAAACCGGAGTCGAGTGGTATGCGTATTTACTTATTCAGGAACTGAAAAAGCTCGCGGCGGCCGAACGTCATTCTTGGTTTTTATATTCAAATCAACCCTTGTCCAAAGGGCTTGAAAAGGGTCCGAGTAATTGGCATGAGCGAAGGCTTGCATGGCCGCCAAAGTACCTGTGGACGCAAGCGCGGCTTTCTTGGGAGATGAAAAGGCGCTCTCCAGAAATATTATTCGTCCCGGCGCATGTCCTTCCGCGTTTTGCGCCAAAACGATCCGTCGTCACCATTCACGATGTGGGCTTTCATCGCTACCCGGGACTCTATCCGGCCCGCCAGGCGAGCTATCACGAATGGGCGACAAGAGATATCGTCGAGAATGCAGGAAAAATCATCACGGTTTCAGAATTTTCAAAACAAGAAATTGTGGAAATTTACGGAGCTGATCCGAAGAAGATTTTCGTGACGCCGCTTGGCTTGGATCACGCAATGTATATTCCGGGTAAAAAAAATACTGAGCGTCCATTCGCTCTATATGTGGGGCGTCTCGAAAAAAAGAAAAATATTGCGAATCTCGTAAGGGGATTTACCGCGTGGAGAGAATCCGCGGATTCCAATCTTGAGCTGATTCTCGCGGGGATGCCGGGAAGCGGATATGAGGAAATTAAAAAGGCCATAGAAGGCTCGAGCGTAAAAGAAGATATTCATCTTCCGGGATATATTAGCGAAGAACAAAAAATCAAACTCATGCAAGAAGCGCAATTGTATATTCAGCCCTCCTATTATGAAGGCTTTGGATTGCCGCCGCTTGAAGCCATGTGTTGCGGGACTCCCGTCATCGCGAGCCTTGGAAATTCCATGATTGAAATGATCGGTGAAGAGCACGCGCTCTTTTTTGCCCCGGATGATCAGGAGGCGCTCGTCAAAGGATTTGCGATGATGCAGGACGAAAAAATAAGAGCGGATCTTATAAAAAAAGGCTTGGAGCAGGTGAAGAAATATACCTGGAAAAAAACAGCTGAACAGACGCTTGATATTCTGACAACATGGTAAAATGGACGTATGATCGATGAATTGAAAAATGGCCTTAAGGAACTGTCTTTTTCAGATAAAGAGTCCGACGTATATCTGGCGATGCTCGAGCTCGGGCCGGCCGCCGTGCAAGATATCGCGAAAAAGGCCGGAGTGAATCGCTCTACAACCTATGTCATGATTGAGAGCTTGAAGCGCCGGGGCCTCATTTCAACATATGAAAAAGGAAAGAAATTATTTTTTGTCGCCGAGAGTCCGAATAATTTGAAGCTTCTTCTCCAGGATGAAATGGCGGACTTGAAAGCGAAGCAGGCGAGACTTGATGCGGCGCTTCCGAGACTCGAAGCGATTTACAATGTGCGTGATGACAGGCCGAGCGTGCGATTTTTTGAAGGCGAACAAGCGCTCATGCAATTGCGCAGAGAAATTGTTGAAAGCAAAAAACCTGTCTGGGAGTTTTATTCAGTTGACGAAGCAGTCACTCAAATTGCGAATATCGGACATGAAGAACGAGTGCGCGGATCAGTGCACGTAAAAGGCAGAGCGCTCTTTACGGCCAAGCCGGGATTTGATGTGCCATATTTTGATAAAGAGGGATTTGAAATTCGAACCCTGCCGTACGATCAGTTCGCGTTTAGCGGCGACCTCGCCCTTGTAGGGGATCGCGTATATATGTTTTCAATGAAATCGATAGGCCTCACTATCGTCATTGAGAATGAAGAGGTGGCCGATATCGTGCGTACGCTTTACGAGGCCGCATGGAGTTGTTCTCAAGTCTGGGTTCCTCCGGAAGATTGGGGGGCGAAAAAATAATACACCCAGCTCTTATGGATGAGCTGGGCTAGTCGTGCGGCCACGTGGCGACAAAGATACATTATAAGTTTTTTGGGTCCCGCACTAACCACCGGCGGGGCAGTTTGCGACTGGGCGGAGAAACCAACAACGTTTTGCAAGAAGGGGAAGAGGAGTAATTTCTTGATGATCTTTCGGATGATATGAACCAGTGATTCGTTGCTCTGAACATGTCATTGTAGTTTCCAGTTCGCCGCCCAGCAAACTTTATTCACCAGTATTTTTACATCCTACGGCAGGATGGTTCTTCGCCGACGTGGGCGGCATTCCGCTTTTTGCGGAACGCGCCATGTCACCATATTTTTTTGGTATTGTCAACCCTTATGCCTTTTTACATAGCGCATATTGTGCGGGCCATGCCCTCGAAGCCAAATGCGTTTCACGAAAGAAGATAAAGAGAAAAAAGAAAAGGATTATAGATTTTTTACCTAATATTAGCAAAATGATTCGTGGTGGGCTGAAAGTCGGTCGATCAACCCTGTTTTTACCATTGACAAAGCACAAGAAAAATGCCAACTTAGGCCTTCGCAAAGACGGCCAGATATGGTTGGCTTAGGGCGGAGGGAGATGGGAACGGTCCTGTCTTCAAGGTGCTATTTGGACAACTCAAATTCAGCAAGCGACCGCGCGCTTACAAATCTTCGCGGATAGGAGGGAAGAGATGAGAAAGATCTTCAACCTGACTCTCGCGATGGTAGCCGCCGTCGCGTTGAGCACCGGCTGTACGCCGGGAAACACGGACGGAAGCAATTCCGGCCTGCTCCACACCCCGGGGGACCCCTGTTCTCCGGGTGAGGTGGCCGAGTGCATGGGTGGCGGATCGCAGCAGTGTGATCCCGTCACTCGTACTTGGGGCGCGTGTACGGCCGATGCGCCGTGTTCGCCGCCACCCGGCCTCATGCAGCATCCCGTCGACTCGACGGCGCCCTGTGCGCCGAACGAGTGGCAGCACTGCAACACGGCCGGCGGCGTGGGTCTCGCGGGCTTCCAGCTCTGCGATACTCGAGGCAACTGGCTCGAGTGCGGCGCTTGCGGTGTCGAGGTGACCCAGCCGGTTCCGCCCGACGCGGGTCCGCCTCCGCCCTGCGGAGGTGATCCGCTGATCGAGCTCGGTTCGCCCTGTGAGGTCGCGGTGGGTGCATGCATCCGAAGCGGCACCTGGGTCTGCGACGCCACCAACCATCGCTACTGTACGGCGATGGCGGGCGTCAGCGAGCCCGAGATCTGCGACAATATCGACAACGACTGCGATGGTTCCATCGACGACGGACTGTGGATGCGCTGTTCGGACAACTGGCCGACGGTCGACGTGGGCGAGTGCCGGGCAGGCATCAGGACGTGCGTGGCAGGTGTCTACGACAACCCCACCTGCACCGGTCAGGTCCTGCCTCAGAACGAGGACTGCACGACCGCGCTCCACGACAACGGCCTCGACGAGGACTGCAATGGCTCGGATCACGAATGCCTCGATTGCGGGGGAGACACCTCCCCCGGAGCGACATGCGTGACCGGACGAGGCGCCTGCGTCGCGACCGGAACCTACTACTGTGACACGTCGGACAGCACGCTTCATTGCGATGCGGTGCCCGGCGATGGCACGGCGGAGGTTTGCGACGGCATCGACAACAACTGCGACGGCACGGTCGACAACGATCCGGACGATGGATCCTTCCCGTGGGTGGATGACACCTGCTACACCGACTCGAGCGGGACCACGCTCGGCGGAAACCCGGACCTTCCCGGTCCGATGTACCGCTGTCAGCGGGGCACGCGCGCGTGTACCGGTGGAGCCTGGGAGGTCTGCGCCGGAGCGATCGGTCCGATCGCCGAGGACTGCACCAACGGCATCGATGACGACTGTGATGGTCACATCGACTCGCTCGACGTGGTCGACTGCCCCGGCGCGGGCGGTGGATCCGACGCGGGTGTTCCCATGTCCGACGCCGGTTCCGGCGGTTCGGATGCGGGAGTTCCGATGGCGGACAGCGGATCGGGTGGAAGCGACGCCGGTAGCGGCGGCGCGGATGCCGGTTCCGGTGGATCCGACGCGGGTTCGGGCGGAGGCGCTGCCGCCGCCGAGCGAGACTTCTGTCTCATGCAGCGTCTGCCCCGTGGATGGGTCGGCACCCACTCCGTGACCATGGACTTCGCGTGCCTCGACAGCACGCTCGGAACGTGTGCGACGGGTTGGCAGGTTGTCATCTTCGATGGCAACATGGGTTGCCCGAACCCGTCCGATCCCGGGGTGAACACTTTGACCATCGGTTCGGATAACGATTCGCCCGGTGCGGTGACCGCCGTAGGCGTACGTTGCAGCGGTGGCTCGGGTGTTCCGTGGCCCGGTCCCATGTGCACGCTTCCCGCGACGCAATGCGTCACCGACTTCGAGTCGAACGGCGTGAGCCGTCTCGCCGACGGTCGCATCATGGATGGGGGGAGCGGACTCATTCCGCACTTCCCGGCCGGAACGACCGGAACCTTCTTCTGTAGTCCCTAGCACCCTCCCTCGGAGCTGAGCCCCGGGAATGAGAGCTTCTCATTCCCGGGGATCGCTCCCACTACTTTGCCGGCCTGATTCTCCTTGGGAATCAGGCCGGTTTTTCATTTCTCAATACATCTCAATGAAATACGCTTTGCATGATAGAATGGGGATATGAAGGAGGAGGCGCTCATTGATTATGCGTATAATTTAGCTGAAGAAGACTCGCATACGGCCAAATCAAGTGTCGCGAGAATTGGCTGGGCCGTCTTTTTATTGCTTCTCATTTTTACATTTCTGATTTCCCTCGGCGCTCAAATGAGCGTAGTGATATTTGGACTCGGCGTGCTGACCATTATTCTTGCATGGAGATATCCGTATGGAACATTTTATCTTGTGGCCGTTTCAAGTCTTTTGCTTGGATTAACAGTTTCATTCCCAACCGGGGAACTTGCTTTTGGAACGAGAGCTTTTGGCGGAGCGATAGACATTTTAATATTCGAAATGCTGGCGGGGGCACTGCTTGTCGCTTGGGCTTTGCGTATGCTCACATTATGGCGCGGGCGGCGCGATCGGAATTGGAAGCCTTGGCTTCCGCTTATGCTCCCCGTGATTTTTCTTGTGCTCGCGCATGTCTTCAGCGTCTTTTCGCCAACCGGACCCGACCCGATTGGCATTATCAAATATGCTCTACGTCCGATCTTTGCCGTCTATCTTATTTCCGTTGTCCTCACCGTGAACTTCGTGCAATCGGAAAAGCGCTTGCGGGTCTTGCTTGCTGTCATTATGTTAACCGCCCTCTTCTTCGCGCTTGATGGATTCCGTTCTGTATTCACCGCAGGGTTTGAAGCAAGCTTTGAACGCGCTCGGCCGCTCTTTCTTGCTTTCGGCATGAATCCGCTCGGAGGAAATCATAATGCGCTCGCCCAAATGATGTTGCTTGGGATGAGCGCGGCGCTCGCCCTTGGATCGCTTATTAAATTTGAAGCGGAAAAGAGGCTTTCCTATTATGCGGCGCTTTTCATGGGATTGGTCGTTCTGTTGACGCTCGCACGAAGCGCCTGGATCGCGCTTGTCTGCATGCTCGCGCTTCTCGGAGCAACAACATGGCGAAAATATATCAAGGCGCATTCCACAAAGGCGATCGCCGCCGCCGTGCTTCTTATTCCGCTCGCCGCGTATATGATTTCGTTTTCTCTTTCAGATGAAGTGCGCGGCTCCACGGACGCCCGCGTGCTCCTAAATGAAATAGCGCTGAACGCATTCAATGAAAGTCCGATCGTCGGAATTGGCGCCGGAACATTTACTGCAAGAGTCGGAGCGACCTATGTCTATATCATTGAATTCGCGACAGCAAGAGACTCGCATGGCGTCTTCCAAAAAGTCTTGGCTGAAACCGGCATCATCGGACTCTTGGCATTCGGGACTCTGATCGTGCTTGTCATCCTCATTATTCGGGAAGACTGGAAAAAGATCCGCGCACAGCAAATACGCGCGGAGAGCTATATGTATTTGGTTGCCGGCGCCCTTGGGGCATTCGTCTATCAATTATTCGATACGACCTATTGGACCGCGCGCCTCTGGCTTCCGATTGGCATTGTGCTCGCCGCCGGGCATAACTTTAAACAGGTTCATGATATTCGTGAACCGGATTTTTTATCACCACGCGATGTCTAATATGAAAATTGTTCACATTCTATGGACGCTCGGACGCGCCGGCGCGGAGCGCATGGTTTTGGACGTGAGTCGCCATATGAAATCCGAAGGACATGATGTATTTGTGCTTGCCGCCGGCGGCGGAGGGGATATGCGGAAAGATTTTGAAGACGCGGGCATTTCTGTTTTCGTCATGGACTCCATGAGTAGAATGAAGCGCGGGAGATTAATAAAGCACATTTCGAAAAAACTGGAAGAGATAAACCCCGATATCGTGCATACGCATCTTGGCGGGGACGTCTGGGGCGGAAAAGCCGTGAAAAGACTCCATGGCATTCCCTGGATCATGACCGCGCATTCGCATGAAGATGACATTCCTTTCATCCAGCGCTTTGGAAGAACATGGGCCTATGCCCACGCGGATCATATTGTCGCGGTTTCAAAAAGCGTCGCGGATGCCGTCACGCGCCGCTACCGGCTTTCTCAAGAACGGCTTTCCATTATCCCCGTCGGACTTGATATGGTGCGATTCAAACAACGCGACCCGCATCTTCCCGGCGATATTCCTGTCATCATTTCCGTTGGGAGGCTCGTTCCGGAAAAGGGTCACGAAACTCTTTTGCGCGCCCTTGCTCCAATCGAACAGCCATATCTTTTACGGCTTGTCGGCCACGGGCCGGAATTTTTGAAGCTTCAGCGCTTGGCGGAATCATTGGGGATTTTGCCGCGCGTGCATTTTGAAGGCGTGGTGAAAGATGTTGCCCCATTTCTGCGTGAGAGCGACCTTTTCTGTTTTCCGTCTTGGCATGAGGGGCAGGGCGTCGCGCTTTACGAAGCGGCGGCGGCGCAAGTACCGATTATCGCAAGCGACCTCACCGCCTTTCGTGAGCGATTTGATGAATCGCATATGGCATTCGTAAAATCAGACGATGTCGAAGGTTGGACGAGGGCGATCCGAAGCGCATTGCAAAACTATGGACAGGCGCTCGAGCGGGCGAAACGGGCGTCCGAGGAAATCACTTTGCATTATACAAAAGAAGCGATGGGAGAAGCATATCTCGTACAATACAAAAGACTGATAAAAAAGCGACAAAGTCCCGGATCTTGAAGCGCTACATGCTACAATGGCGATATGAAGATTTTGCATATCAATAAGTTTTTTGATTTGCATGGAGGTGCGGAAATATATATGCATCGGCTTATGGAGATGCAGAGAGCCTTCGGTCATGAAGTGCATGCCTTTTCCACAAAAAGCCCAAAGAATGTCCATTCGGAAGACGAAAAATATTTCGTGACCCGATATCATTTGGATCAGCCGCATCCATTGAAGACGCAATTGAAAATCGCGAAAAATTTTCTTTGGAATACCGAAGCAAAAAAAGCCCTCGCGCGCATGCTGGATGATGTCCGGCCGGACGTGATTCATATTCACAATATTTATCATCACCTTTCCACGTCGATCCTATCTGAGATTCGAAAACGGCATATCCCAACCGTGATGACTCTTCACGATTATAAGCTCGCCGCCCCGAATTACGGCATGTTTGATCATGGCGCGCCATGTGAACGGAGTAAGGATGGGAAATATTATCAAGTCATTCTTCACCGCTGTTTGTCGCCAAAACTTTTTCCGAATGTGCTCGCCGCGATTGAGATGTATTTTACAAAGACCACGCTTGCCTATGAAAAGACGGTAAACCTTTTTCTTTGTCCGTCAAAATTCATGAAAGAAAAGATGGAGGATTGGGGAGAGCCGGCCGGGAAACTGCGTTATGCGCCGAATCCCGCGGATTTGGATACGGAACCGGCACCGCTTGGAGGAGGATATATTTTATACGCGGGACGCCTCTCTTCTGAAAAGGGCCTGGATAATTTCTTGCGCGCGGCGGTAACCATTCCCGAACTTCCGGTGAAAATTGCCGGGAAAGGGCCGGAGCTTGAGAAGCTTGAACGCATTGTAAAGGAATCCGGTGCGGCGCATATTGAATTTCTTGGATTCGTCGCGCCGGAAAAATTGAAGGAAATTCGCCGACGCGCCGACGCATTATTTCTTCCGACAATTAGCTATGAAAATGCGAGTACCTCGGTGCTTGAGGCGATGGCGAGCGGGATTCCTTCCATTGTCACCAGAATCGGCGGGAATCCGGAGCTTATTACGGATGGAGAAAACGGATTTCTGGTGATTCCAAATGATGTGAAGGATTGGCAGAGGAATCTTCGCCGCTTCCAGGCGCTATCGCTTGAGGCGAGAAGAGCCATGGGAGAAAAAGGGAGAAAGAAAATAAAAAACGGACGGACGTGGCAGCAGCATACCGAGCGCATCCTCGGCTTTTATAAAGAAGTGAAGACAGCTAAATAATGAGCATGGCATCGCCGAAAGAGTAAAAGCGATATTGTTCATTGACGGCTTTTTCATACGCATCCAGTACGAATTCTTGCCCGGCAAAAGCGCTGACAAGCACGAGCAAGGTTGATTTCGGTAAATGAAAGTTAGTAAATAGTCCGTCGATAATTTTGAAAGGAAAGCCGGGGGTAATGAATATTTTTGTACATCCTTCCATATCCTCATCCGGCACCTGATCGAGATCGCGATCAATCGTCATGGATTCAAGCGCGCGCGTCGCTGTTGTGCCGATGGCGATGACGCGGTTTCCGCGTTCTTTCGTTTCCTTAATCAAGCGAATGGTCTCTTTCGGGATATGCATCCATTCTTCATGCATGACATGATCGTGGAGATACTGTGTTCTGACGGGGCGGAACGTTCCCAGGCCCACATGCAGAGTCACGTCAGTAAAGCGAGCGCCTTTTTTACGGCATGCATCCATGAGGCGATTCGTGAGATGAAAGCCCGCCGTCGGCGCGGCAACGGAGCCGGTCTTTTCCGCGTATACGGTTTGATAACCGGATCGATTTTCTTCCGTCGATGCCACATAGGGCGGCGTTGGCATTTCGCCATATCGCTCAAGCATGGCAAATAGTTCTTCCGGAGAGCGGTGCGTTTCAATTAAACTGACGCCTTCCGCATTTTTTGTAATGAGCTCCGCTTTTGTCCCGTCGGGTAAAACGAAGCCATCCGTCACCTGCGCGAGCTTCGCGGGTTTTAATAAGACATGCCAGATGGTTTTCGCTTTTTCATCCGGCCGAAGAAAGAATATTTCAAATGGACGCCCCTGAAACTCGATATTGAGCCGAGCCTTAAATACTTTGGTATTATTACGCACGATCAAATCTCCCGGGCGCATATACTCCGCAAGATCGGAAACGCGCCTCCCTTCCATATCTTTTGATTCGCGATCCAATACCAAGAGACGCGCCGAGTCGCGCGGCGTCACGGACTGCTCGGCAATCAATGCTTTCGGCAAGGTATAATCAAACGCATCAATATGCATGGCAAAAAGAGTAAAAAAATTGGAAGAAATCGTCCAGTATGATGATTTCCTCCTTCATTCAGGGAATCGTATTTATCTTGATCCTAGCTGTGGTCATCGGCATACTTTTCCGCTACTTTTTGGGAATTGGAATCGGAGCGCCTTATCTGCCGATCCACACAAAATATCTTAAACGTCTCTTCGCAAAAATCGATATAGAAGAGGGGGTGACGGTGATGGATCTTGGATCGGGAGATGGAAAAATTTTACGTGAAGCCGCGAAGCGCGGCGCAAAAGTCGTCGGGTATGAACTGAATCCGCTTCTTGTGTGGATTTCAAGACGGCGTCTCAAGGCATGGGGAGCGAAAGCGCGCGTCTATAGGCAGAATTTATTCGACGCCGACATTTCACAAGCCGATATCATTTTCATTTTTGGAATCACGGGAATCATGAATCGACTCGCGGAAAAAATTCTCAAAGAAGCGAAAGCGGATGCTCAAGTCATCTCATTCGCCTTTCAGCTTGAAGGGCTTGAAGAAGCGGGGAGAAGCGATATCGCCTTTTTGTACCGGTTACCGCATACGCGCGAGAAAAAAATGCGCGAAGACTAGCGTCAATGCTATACTTTACCCTGAACCGTTGTCCCAGGGTCATGTATAAGCGCATTCTTACAAAGCTTGAGCGAGCGACGAAACACTATAAGACGTGTCGCTTAAAGGCGAAGAGGTTTCCGCGCCGCGGCATGTATTATTGTCAGGGGGCCTTTTGTAGCGCGCTATTTTTTTTCGCCTGCATGCCATTCTTCTTGAAACAGCGCGAGGAGGGGTATCGGGCATATATCCATTCCTCATCGGTAGGGAAGATGAGTTTTGATGAATTTCTAAAAAGACGGCGCATTGCCGCCATCGCGACGCTTGCCTTTGTCGGCATTACCGGCTTCACCATATTGCGCCCGATTTTCGAAGGAAATGCGCTTCCGCGAAAATTTGTCACCGTCTATGAATCGCTCACGCCGAATGGCTGGGAAGTCTTTTTCGAAACGGATCTCTTCACGACTTCGACAAATAACTTTTTGGAAGATCGAAACCCGAATGCTGCGGGGCATCTGGCGGCATGGCAGCAGAAAACGGACAAAGGCTGGCAAGTGCGCGCATACGATAATGAGGCGCAAAAAACCTATCTCATTACAAATGAAACGGGGGATCATACCGAGGTTCGAACCGATGGGCGGTATGTCGTATGGCAGGCAAAAAATTTGGGAGAATGGCGCATATATTATTGGGATTCGGAGAATCCGGAAACCGAATACAAAGAGCTTTCAGATCGTAGAAATTCTATCAGACCGCGAATTTCTGAAGGTATTGTCGTATGGCAGGAGTGGCTGGATGATAATTGGGAAATCGTAAAACGGGAGATTGGCGCTCCGCAAAAAAGAAGGTTGACCTTCAATGATACGCATGACATTTCTCCCGATATTTTGGGGCATTTGATTGTATGGCAGGCGAAAGGAGCGAATGGAGACTCCCAAATTCGCGTATTCCACCAGCGCGTAGAAGAGGAAGCGGGAGTTCTCTATGATGCCGAAGACCAGATTAAGCCGAGATTCGACTCAAGAGGCTATCTCCACTGGTTTGCGTATGAAGAGGAGGGGTATGTGTCGGCTGCGTATAATTATCTTTCAGACGACTTCATCAGACGCGTGATTGATCCGACGCGCGGAAGAAAGAAGAAGGGCGGCGATGGAGGTATTATTCTTGTTGACGATAGCGCGACATCTACGGAGAGCGGTATTGATGAAAGTGCGACGTCTACCGAGCCGGAAGTGACTCCGCCGCCGAAAGAAGATGATGAGGGTACGGAGGAGCCGAAAGAAGAGGACGTTCCAACGGAAGAAGAGACGCCGCCCGAGGAGACGCCGGAAGAACCGCCTGAGGAAGTTGAACAGCCTCCGGAAGAAGATCCTGAGCCGACCGAATCTGAGCCTGAGCCGGATCCAGAGCCCGTGCCCGAAGAAACTCCCGCAGAGCCGGAGCCGCCCATTGAAGAGCCGGTAGTGGAAGAAGATCCGCCAACGGACCCTGAGCCGGAACCTCCTTCAACCGAATCAAGTTCAACGGAAGAAAGCATATGAGCAGCATATTTGTTTTTTCGAAACGTTCTTTGACGAAATACCTTTTGGGTGGGGTTTTTGTGATCGCGTTCAGCTTATTATTCCTGCCGAAAGCTCAAGCGGCTCCGACACTCGAACAGCTATCATATAGATTTTACGATAATGAGAACGCGGAAACACCGACCGACCCATGGCCGGCAGGCGCGAATGATCTCGCGGAAAATGAAACGATCACAACAAGCGATGATCCGCCCGAAGCGGGGGATGTGATCCGAATACGCATGACGGTCAGCGTCACCGGTGATCCCGTGGCCGAAGGGGAGGTATATAAACTGCAATATGCTGAAGGATCGGTTTGTTCAACCATTGCTTCTTTCGATTGGAATGATGTTTCCGCGGAGGGTGGAGCCGGAATCTGGCGCGGCTATAATAATGCGACGCCAACCGATGGAGATACGCTTGCGAGTCTTCTTATTTCAGATTCGGATATCGAAGGGACATATGAAGAGGAAAATACCGCGACCGTGCCAACCGGAGGCTTTGCTGTGGGAGAAACGGCGGAATGGGACTGGGTGGTCGAGCATAATGGCGCAAAAGCGGGAGCGAGCTACTGTTTTCGAATGGTCTATAGCAATGATACGGAATTTGATACCTATACGGACTATCCTCAGCTTGAAACCAAGCCATTCACGCCAAAATCACAAAATTGGCGCTGGTACGGCGATGAATTCAATGAAACGCCGACAAGCTCGCTTTCAGGTGAGAATATCCAGCCGATTGGCGTGAGAAGCTTAAACCCCATTAAACTTCGCTTTACAATCAAAGAAACGGATGGCACGAGCAGTCCAAATCAGAAATTCTCACTACAGTTCGCAACAAATACGAATTTTACGAATGCCATGTTTATTGATGAAAGTTGGGCATGCGATAGCAATTCTTTGTGGTGTTTCGCGGACGGCGTTGATAATGATGGCGACGCCATCGCGAACTTCTTACTCACCGATAGCGGCGTAAAGGGCGTGCATAATGAAAGCGGGACGTCCACGTCTTCATTCGAGCATACGGCGAATAGCGCGGTGGAATATGAATTTACGATCCAGGGAAATGGCGCGACGGCGGAAGAGATTTACTATTTCCGGGCCTATGATGTGAGCAATGGACAGTCGGTGCCGATAAATACCGGGGAGGAGTATCCATCATTAAAAACCTTCGCCCAAATATTGGAATTTTCCGTCACGGGAATCTCTGCGGGAACAACGATTGATAATTGGATGACAGACGTCACCAGCACAGCCACGGCAATCGACTTCGGTACGCTGATCCCAAATGTCCCAAAAAATTCAGCGCATCGGCTCACGGTAAGTTCGGATGGCTTGGGATATCAGATTCTCATCCGGCAAGGCGCACCCTTTCAAAATGGATCCGGAGATATTATCCCGGGAATCCCGCATACGAATGCATTGCCCGGAGAATGGCTATTTACGCATAGCCAGAGTCAGTCCGGGGCTTTTGGGTATCACACCACCGACGATGTACTGAGTGACAGTTCAACGCGATTTCAAGATGACAATACCTGGGCGGCACTTACGGAAACGGGGGAAGAAATCGTGTATACATCGGGCCCGATTGAAAATGACATTACGGATATTGTCTTCCGAATAGAGGCGGCGCCGATTCAGCCGGCCGGAAATTATTCGGCGGATATCATCTATATTGTTTCTCCCACCTATTAACCTATCCACAGGGAAAATCCCGTAAGAGAGGGATTTTTGCTACAATTCAGACATTAATAAATATAAGTCTTATGATGTTTACACACACAAACTCTTTTTTTGGGAGGGTCAGCCTCCGAAATATCAGCATCATTGCCATCGTGGCATTGCTTGCTGGGTACTTCACCTTCTTTGATCAGGTGAAGCCCACGTCCGCTCAGAGCACGCTCGATCAGAATGAGATCACATTCAGTGACTCACGACCATCGCAGACGTCAAACTTCCAAGTCACGTTTAGCACGCCTGACGACATTGATAATAGCCTTTGTCCGGCACAGCCATGTGGGGCGGTAGTGGTCATTCTCCCCGTAGATGCTCAAGGCGATGCGCTCTTTACCATCACGACGAGTACGACCAATGAAATTTCGGTCGCAGATGGCGCGTCGACCTGGACGCCATTCAGCGTATCGACGACAAATTCAAATGCGAATAATAATGTCGCCGACACCATTATCATGAAGTTCAATGCGCCAACAAGTACACTTTTCTACTCAAAGGCGAATAGTTATACGGTCACCTATGGAGGCTTGAATGTTACAAACCCATCTGTCACCGGCACCTCAATGGGTATTACGGTCGGAGCCGATGTAAATAACGGAAATGGTTTCGGTGTTGACTTCGGCGTATATTCGTCACAAGGGTCATCCAATGTGATCTTCAATGACGCGACCACGCTTTCAGCAACGGTGAATACAGCGGTCTCATTTACTGTCACAGGAGTAAATGCTTCAACGCTTGTCGGAAACGAATTTACCGACGTTGCGACAACGCCAACCACTTGTGCGTTCGGAACCCTTGTTCCAAATGTGCCAAAGATTTGTGCCCACCAAATTGATATCGCGACCAACTCGCCGAATGGATACTATGTCTATGTGGTGCAGACAGCGAATATGGCTAACGGTTCCGGTGACGATATTAATCAGTTTCAAAATGGAACCCGTACGGATGACACGGCGGCCACCACTTGGACGGCTCCACAAGGCATCCAGGCGACATCATCCACGCATGGTCACTTAGGATATTCAAGTGATGATACCGATGTATTCGGCTTCGGAAATGACTACTATGCAGGTATCCCGAATCTTGATGACAATGATGTCACGACAACCGGTCTCGCATTGAGTGCGGCAGCTGCAACTCAGGGTGACACGCAGTACATCAACTACCAGATTGAAGTCAGCCCGGTACAGCCAGCGGGAACCTATACGAATACCGTTATTTATCTCGTCACGGCGAGGTACTAAGTCGAACCTTAAATTAACAGGAGGATATATATGAATCGAACCTTACAAAATATCGTCACACGCTTCGCTCTTGCAGCGGCTACCGTGGGGCTCGCGATGGGTCCGAGTATTG
>CBDULO010000006.1:0-15153 GCA_965368095.1 uncultured bacterium
CTTGTAAAGCCGATTCTGGATGAGGTGAAGTATTCTTTTAATCAGTATCAGTCGCAAGGAAACGGGCAAAAGCGCATTGAAAAAATTATTTTAACGGGCGGAGCCTCTCTTCTTCCACGTTTGTCAGAATTCTTGACGCAAGAGATGAATGTGAATACTTATCTTGGGAATCCTTGGGCGCGCGTTATATATCCGCCGGATTTGCGCCCGGTGATTGATGAGATTGGTCCGCGCTTTGCTGTTTCCATCGGTTGCGCCATGCGCGATATTTAGCTTATGAAGCTTGATGCTTTTTCAGAAACCCTTCTCCGATTGGTGAAGGAAGAGTATCGCATGAGCGATTTAGCTATCGATCGTTTTCGACGTTTAGCAAGAAATGGAGCGTCTATTGAGCAGATTCTGCTTGCTTCCGGGTTGATAAATAAAAAACAATACTTTGCTTTGCTGGAAATCGCTTCCGGTCTTCCCGTAAAAACGCGCCCCGTGAAGCCGGCGGCTCTGGCATTTTTTTCTGATGCAAAGGTCCAAAAATTTCGCGCCATCCCGTTTGAGAAGAACATTGGGAGAGTGCATATCGTATTCGCCTCGCCGCTTTCGAGTCATATTCTTGCGGTGAGAGATATATTTCGAAAAGAGAAGCTGGAGGTTATCCCATATATTATTCCCGAGGCGGTTTTTAAACGGAGTTTAGAGATGAAACAGAGGCATATGGTTCATGCGATTGCCGAGAATATGTTTTCAGAAATTGAGAAATGTGGCTTAACGCATTTTCGCCTGGTGGAAGATGAGTCTGGCGTTCATATTATGACGGACACCTTTCATCCAATAACGGATATTTCGCTTTCATCGGAAGAGCTGCCGGCATTTACCTTGTATCTGCAAAGAAAAGCTCCGGCGCTTGGCTGGTCGATTATGGATGAGCATCACGGGTTGTCAAAAGCATTCCACTTGCGTCGGGAGGCGGCGGGCGTGCATCCGCTCGATTGGGCGATGGATAAGGAGATATTTTTACAAGGAGAGGGTATGACGGTGCTTGTGCAGTCGGATCCGCATTTAGAGCCTTTCGTGAACAGTATTCCGGAGTTCAGTCATTTTTCAGACTGGAAAAAGAATATTCGCAAATATTCCGTAATATCGCGAGAGGATCAGGAGCTTGCCATGCACGCGGCCTTGGCTGGGGAGCGAGTCGTTGCGATTTGTGCCGATGATCAAGCGTGGTGGTCAGACTTGTCATCCGCCGGCATTCCCGTCAAGGTATTGAAAGCGGAAGTGACTCCCAAGGGTAGAGCCTGGGAAATATATAGAGCCTGATATATTCCGATATATATGGAAAAGCCACATATTTTAATGGTCGAAGACGACCACATGTTTGCCGACATTCATGTACAGAAGATGCGGGAACATGAGTTTTCCGTCACTCATGTGACAAATGGAAATGACGCCATGCGCCGGCTTGAATCGGAGACGCCCGATTTGATTTTGCTTGATATTGGATTGCCGCAACAGGATGGTTTTAGTGTTTTAAAAGATATTCGAAAGCATGAATTAGGCAAAGAAATCCCTGTTATTATGCTTTCACGCTTAAGCGCGAAAGAAGATATTGATCGAGCGTTCCAGCTCGGGGCAACCGAATATATGATCAAGTCTCAGCATACGCCTGAAGATGTCGTTGTGCATATTGAGAAGCGGCTGAATGGATGATGTTTTTCAATGCTGTTTGATTTCCGTGCTATAATCTCCCTATATGCAAACTTTTCGAAAAGGGTTCACTCTTTTGGAAATTCTTATCGTCTTAGCGGTTTTTGGACTCCTGGCGACGCTCGCTGTTCTTTCGTTGAATAGTGCGCGAGCAAGTCTTCGAGACGCACAACGATTATCTGATATTAGCGTGCTTCGCGCCGGTTTGAGCCAGTATTGGCTCGAAACCGCAAGTTATCCAATGAGTGAAGGGGTTGATCTTGGGGCGCCGGGCACGAATACGGATACTCTATCCGCGAATGGATTTGTGTCCCGTGACGACTCTAGTACGACGGTATACTTGCAACGCGTGCCGGTCGGGCCAAAAGGAAATGAGTTTTATCGCTATCGAGGCGGAGCCGGCGGATTTTCGATTCGATTTGTGACAGAAACAGAAACCGATCTTGGAGAAGCGAATGTGTATTATGCGCATGCTTCGGGGATCGATAATGAAGATGTAAATCGCTAAGCTATGTTTTGGGAAGCTATCATTGCCATTCTTTTCGCCTTTGTGCTCGGCATGGCTCTTGGGTCGTTTATTAATGTCCTCGCCTATCGCATGCGGATGGGGATTACCATTCTTGGGCGATCAAAGTGCCCTGAATGTGAAGTGCGAATTAAGCCAAAACATCTGATCCCGGTCATTTCTTGGATTCTTCTGGATGGAAGATGTATTAACTGTGAATCGAAAATTAATTTACAGTATCCTATTGTAGAATTTATTTCTGGCGTTATCGCCATGGTGGTAATGGCGAGATATTTTCCATTTCAATTTGGATTTTCAGATTTAAATCTCGCGCTTTTTGAGCTATTATTCGCCCTTACCCTTGTATTTCTTGCTGTTTTTGACTGGAGATGGAAGCTGCTGCCTATCGAATTCATGATTGGAGCGGCGGTATTATTTGGAGGATGGAATACATTTATGAGCGGATCATTTCAGCCGCTTATTTTGGGCGTGGCTTTTGGAGCAATCTTTCTTGGTCTTCAGGTGCTTCTTTCCGGTGGAAAATGGATGGGGGCAGGCGACCCTTGGCTTGGAGCATTGCTTGGCGCCGGGCTTGGCTGGCCGGATGTCGGCATTGGGATGTATTTAACCTATCTTATTGGAGGGCTTCTCGTTTTTGTCTTATTACTCATTGGCGTAGTAAAGCGTCGTTCGCGCATTCCATTTGCGCCGCTTCTCGCGATTGGCGGGATTAGCGCGCTGTGGTTTGGGGAAGCTATTGGCCTCTGGTTCGCTCGTGCGATAGGTTGGATTTAGGATTTGGACAACATCTCCGGGATTCATGAATAAACAGGAAGCGAAAAAACGCATTGAAAAACTGCGTGAAGTCATTCGACATCACCGATACGAATATCATGTATTGGATACGCTTTCGATTTCAGAAAGCGCTTTGGATCAGCTTAAACATGAGCTTTATCAGCTTGAGCAGGAGTATCCGGATTTAATTACTTCGGATTCACCAACGCAACGCGTGGCAGGCGAACCGGCGAAGGGATTTAAAAAGGTGGCGCATTCCACCCCCATGCTTTCCATGGAGGATGTTTTTAGCGAGGAGGAGGCGCATGCTTGGCTTGAGCGCTTAAAGAAATTACAGCCGCGCTCTCATTTTGATTTTTTTGCTGAACTAAAAATGGATGGATTGGCTGTGGCGCTTGTATATGGAGATGGGGTGTTCGTCACCGGCGCAACGCGCGGGAATAGCCGCATTGGGGAGGACGTGACGCATAATTTGAAAACCATTGAGGCGATTCCGCTCACTTTAAGAAAGCCATCAGAGAAAGAGATGAAGAAATTTCTCAATGCGCATAAAGGGAAGGTTGATGCGAAAAAAGTTCGAGAGGTGCTTGAAACGCATACCGGAAGAATCGAGATTCGCGGGGAGGTCTATATGACGAAGAAACAGCTCGCGAAACTCAATAAACAGCTCAAGAAAGAAGGGCGGGCGGAGCTCGCAAATCCGCGAAATACGGCGGCGGGAACCATCCGCCAGCTTGATCCAAAGCTCACAAAAGAGCGTGGCTTGGACTTTTTTGGCTATACCATGGTTGGCGACTATGGAACGACGACGCATGAGCAACAGCATGAAATGATTGAATTACTCGGCTTGCCGCAAAATCCATTTAATCGATATTGTAAAAACTTAGAAGAAGCGAAGAAGCTTCATGAAGAAATTGGAAAAAAGCGAGACAAGCTTGATTATTGGACGGATGGGATTGTTGTAAATGTGAATTCAGATCGATTATTTGAAGCGCTTGGCGTTGTCGGGAAGGCTCCGCGCGGCATGATGGCGTGGAAATTCCCGGCCGAGCAGGGAATGACGGTCGTAGAAGATATTCAAGTCTCGGTCGGACGAACGGGCGCGCTCACACCGGTTGCCGTTTTGCGCGCGGTTCAGCTTCAGGGGACAACCGTCACGCATGCTTCTTTGCATAATGAAGATGAGATTAAGCGGCTCGGATTGAAAATTGGGGATACCGTGATTGTAGAAAAGGCGGGGGATATTATTCCGAAGGTGATTCAAGTATTGCCAAAATTGCGAACGGGGAAAGAGAAGGTATTTCATATGCCGAAAAAATGTCCGATGTGCGGATCGGACGTGAAGCGGAAAGAGGGTGAGGTAGCTTTACTCTGCACGAATCGCAATTGTTTTGCGCAACAGCTCGCAAAGTTACTCCATTTGGTTTCCGCCTTCGAAATTGATGGGATTGGTGAAAAAATTGCCGAACAACTTCTGCAAAAAGGGTTTGTTCATGAACCGGCAGATTTATTTATGCTCGAAGCGAGCGACTTTTTGCAATTGGATGGCTTTGCGGAGATTTCGGCAAATAAGCTCGCAAAGGAGATTCAGTCAAAAAAGCGCATTGATCTTGGGAGATTTATTTACGGACTTGGCATTCGGCATGTCGGCGGTGAAACGGCCGGACTGGTTGCCAAGCATTTTGGTACAGTTGAGAAGTTTAGAAAGGCGGAAAAAACGGAATTGGAGGAAATTGAAGGTATTGGCGAAGTTGTCGCGGAATCCATTGTTGAATATCTTTCGGATAAGCAGCACGTACGGGAATTGGATCATTTGCTTGAAAAAATATCGGTTTCTTCGACTTCCACGCAGAATAAAACGGGACCTTTTACCGGAACATCTTGGGTATTTACCGGTACGCTTGAATCAATGTCTCGCGATGAGGCGAAGCAACGAGTACGCGATTTAGGCGGGAAAATCAGCGAGAGCGTTTCAAAGAAGACATCTTTTGTTGTCGTAGGTGAAGATCCAGGTTCAAAATTTGATAAAGCAAAGAAGCTCGGAGTCGAGGTTCTTACGGAGAAAGATTTTTTGAAGAAAATCTAGTATGATTACATCAGGGGTAGCTTCACAAAGAATATGAAATGTCCAAATTGTAAAAGCGAATTGTCAGGTGGCGAAAATTTTTGCGGAAAGTGTGGTCAAAAAGTTGAAGCAACCACAAAGGCCACTCCTACAGTTAAAGATGGCGGAAAGAAGCCGTGGTTAGGGGGCGTAATCGGAATCGTTGTTTTTATATTGGCTTTCGTGACTTTCCGGTATCTGACACAGGTGGCAATAGCTCCATTGCCGAAGCTAAACAGCCAAACTGGCTCTGAAAGAGCGGATCTTATTGCGGACACGGTGAAAGAAATTAAATCAACGACAGCATTACCCACGCAGCTTGATGAAGTAACAGTGTGGAATGATATTACCGCGCAACCAGACGCAATCCGTTATCACTACATGCTTGTTGGAGCGGATACCGATAGTTTGAGTAATAGCTATTTGAAAAGTTATTTGGGGGCGAGCTTGTGTTCTAATCGAGATACGAAATATATTCTTGATCAAGGAATTAGTATGGAATATTCCTACGCCGTTCAGGGCTCAACGCTAAGTTATTTTGTTTCCTTTACTAAAGCAGATTGCCAATAATATGTTATGCGAAAATTGTGGTAATAAAATAGATAGAAGCTCCAAATTCTGTCCGTCGTGCGGGGTGGATTTAGCTCAATCGGCCACAATGAAAAGCCCCAAAAAAAATATCAGAGCCGTAATTGCAGCGCCAGACGAAAAGTCAGGCACGTTTAACTCTATAATTTTGATCGGTTTTTTTATTGCCGCTTTTGCAATAGGTAGGCTTCTTGGTCTTGTTGTCTTTTTCTTTATCGGTGCCTGGGCTTTGGGCGACTGGTTCCCAAAATGGTACATGAAACGCGAAAAAGTAAATATGACTTTGGTCAAATGGATGGTATGGTCAAATCTTTTTACTTGGTTATTGCCGCCCCTTGGAGTGTTTACCGGTTTTGCTGCTTTGAAGCTCGGGGATTATTTTCCTAGTGAAAGTAAGAAATATAAGGCGATTGCTGTTATCGCTTTGATTGCATCGATGCTAAACGTAATTAGCGGTATATTAATGAGGCTATGAATCGCTTTTGCCACAAGTGTGGAAAGAAATTAGAGGAAACGGAAAAATACTGCCCGGAGTGCGGTACCGCTATTACCATAAAGAAACTTACTAAGAATACTTCCGAAAAGAAAAATACTGAAGAAAGTTGGTGGCTGCGGTTGGCAAAAGTGATTTATATTGTCTTATATTTGCCGCTTCTTGCTGTCATTCCGATTACCTGGTCTATCAATGCACCCAGTTGTAATTATACTGGTACATATTGCAGCGGATCCTATGTATCTGCGTTTTGGTACTCGTTACTTGTGCTAGCGATTTATGCAGTAATAGTAAGATTGATAAAAATCTCTTTTCTCTATATTGCTGTCGGACAAAGTCCGGAGTGGGGTAAGGAGCTCGCTAAGCCCTTCTAGGTTTTGATAAGATTAGCCGTAGCTGCTTTCCAGAAAAAAATATAAAGATTCCACGAGTCAGGAGAAGGGACTGGTCTAAGCGGTAGCTTTCGAAAAAGATTTTTTGAAGAAAATTTAAGTTCCGCTCAATCCGCTCATCAGCTCGACCAAGCTTTCTTCAAGATGCTCAGTTGTCATTTCGAGTCGGTCAGCAATGTCTTCAAACCATCTCCAGCCGGGAGGGTGATGGATTGGGCGTTGGTCATCCGGGAAGTAGGTAATACCGACAGCATAGCTGGTAACGGTTGTTCCACTATTTCCACGATCCTCGGTTACTTTTCCTCCCATTTCAATCCTCTCTATACGTTTTGTGACCGCATTGTAATTCACGGCAAAGCCGAGCGCATCTGCGAGTCTTAATTGCTCTTCTCGTTCAGATTCAGCCGTTCTTCTCGCAAAGTCAGATTCAGCCATCTGAATTTTATTTTGATACACTGCTTCTACGTATGCCGGGTTCATTTTTGCGCGATATCTTGTAATGGTCTCGCCTTTTGCATTTCTGAAAGACCGCTCAATATTTCCGACGGCAAGCGATGGGACTTCGATTCCATTTGTTTCCGTGACGTCGAGGAGCGAGTTTATTCCTGAAAAAGATTCATTTGCCCCAAATGCATCTCCCAATTCATCTTCTTCCCATTCGAATCCAATCCATGATTTCTGAATTCCGAGAATATTGACTCCGAATACGTTAAAAAAACTTGCGACGGATTGCGGAACCTGCTGAAGGCGGATATACCGCATTGGATAGCGATTGACCCATTCGATGACAAACGGGGCATCAAGTTCAAGCGTGCTGAAGGGGCCATCTTCATTTGAGCTTAGATCGAATTTGCTTAAGGTGAATCGTCCGTCTGAATCTGTAATGGCTGGGTCTGTTGTCGGTCGAGTCTTGGTTTTCACTTCAAAAGCCACGTCGCCGCCGGATGTTTCGCGTCCAAAACTATTTTGTTCCGATACGCGTATATTGGCATGCATATGCATAATAGAGCCTTCCGTATCGAATCGGTTCAATGCCTCTTCTATGACCTGCTGATTTGTCGCGGCAAATGCTTGAGTTGGAAGAAAGGACAGAATGGCGAGCGCGGAGATGAGTTTGGAAGTGAATTTCATATGCGAGTATCCTAGCGGTTTTGTCCCCGTACGTAAAACCTAGAGAATGGGCCGCCTTGCTTCTTGGGACAGGCTTCTATATCCTTAGGTCATGAATTTCAGCCAGGAAGATGTCCAAAAATTAGCGAAATTATCGAGGATTCACGTTTCGGAAGGGGAGTTGGAGCGCATGCAGAAAACACTTTCCGGAATTCTTGAATATGTGGAGCTGATTGGAAAAGTAGATACGTCTGAGATTTCCGATACGGAGTCGGGGCTTGAGCCGCGTGTTCGACCGGATGAGGTGAGCGGATGCGATGAACATGTCATTTCTCGTATCGTTTCTCAATTCCCTGATCGGGAAAATGATTCGCTTGTTGTGCCGGGTGTTTTTAATAGCTTACAGGCGGGAGCCGGGAGCCGGGAGCCGGAAAAGGAATAATATGGACATGGGAAAAACGATCGTTCAGACGGCGGCGGATTTAAAAGATGGGAATATTTCTTCCGTTGAACTTACAAAACAATATATTAAGGATATTCGTACGAAGAATCTGACATTGAATGCGTTTTTGGATGTTTTAGAGGCGGAGGCCGTAGATCAGGCGCATGAAAGCGATGAGCGCCGTGCGGAAGGAAAAACCAAGGGGATGCTTGATGGAGTTCCGCTTGCGATCAAGGATAATATTTTAATAGAGGGAACGCGGACGACGGCCGGGTCAAAAATACTTGAGAATTATCAAGCGGTTTATGACGCGACGGTGATTCGAAAGCTCCGGGAACATGGCGCGGTATTTTTGGGAAAGACAAATATGGATGAATTTGCCATGGGGTCGAGCACCGAGAATTCAGCGTATGGTCCAACGAAACATCCGCGTGATCTGGAGCGTGTTCCGGGCGGATCAAGCGGCGGAAGCGCTGCGGCGGTTGCCGCTGATTTATGCGTGGCAGCTCTCGGGTCGGATACGGGCGGGTCTATTCGCCAGCCGGCAGCATTTTGCGGAACGGTTGGGTTGAAGCCGACTTATGGGCGCGTTTCCCGTTATGGATTGATAGCCATGGCGAGCTCCTTTGATCAAATCGGACCGATGACAAAAACCTCGGCGGACGCCGGACTTCTTTTTGAATATATGATGGGAAATGATCCACTCGATCATACGTCTTTGCCGAATGCATTGTTTCAACCCAATCTTCCAAAGCGTTTAGATGGAATGAGGATAGGTATTCCAAAACAGGCAATGCAACAGGATGGCCTTCAGGATGCGGTAGCCTCACATTTTGGCGACGCGATTGAGGTGATGAAGAAGCTCGGGGCGACCGTAAAAGAAATTGATCTTCCCTATGCCGATGAAGCCTTGGCCGTGTATTATGTCTTGATGCCCTGCGAAGTATCGGCGAATTTGTCGCGCTTCGATGGCATGCGGTATGGGATTCGTGAAAAAGCTGATTCGCTTATAAAAACATATAGCGAAACGCGAGGGAAATATCTGGGCGAAGAGGTTCGCCGCCGTATTTTGCTTGGAGCCTACGCGCTTTCCGAAGGATATCAGGATCAATATTATGGGCAGGCGCAGAAACTCAGGCGCTTGATTCGTCAGGCGTATCATCAAGCTTTTGAAGAGGTGGATATTATCGCGACGCCAACGACTCCGACAACGGCGTATACACATGGTGAGAAAACGGAAGATCCGCTTGCGATGTATTTAGGGGATATTTATACGGTGAGCGCGAATGTGACGGGATTGCCGGCGATTTCAATTCCGGTGGATGATTATGAGGGGTTACCGATCGGGATGCATTTGATGGCCTCGGCGAATAGGGAGGATTTGCTTATTGACGCGGGTTTTGCTTACGAACAACTTCGAGATGATGTTTCAATTTATTCTTAATGAACAGCCGGTTGATGCCGGAGCGAGCACGGGCTTTCAGGCCGGCGGCTCGGTGATTGCGCTTGTATTGTTTTTCTTTGTCCTTTTAACGGTCGCGGGACTCGTGATTGTAAAAGTTGTAAAACAATTTAAGAAGCCGGAGCTTTTTGGGATGAGTGAGGAAAAGGTTCGAGAAATGTGGGAGGAGATTATTGAACAGGCGGATCAAAGCACCATGGGGGCGAAGCTTGCCGTCATTGAGGCGGATAAGCTCGTGGATAATGTGCTGAAATCCATGGTCATTCCGGGAGAAACCATGGGGGAGCGACTAAAAGCGGCGGCATATAAATATCCAAAAATTCGCGAGGTTTGGCCGGCGCATAAATTACGAAATCAGCTCGTGCATGATAGCGATTTTAAGCTGACTCAGGCGCGCGCAAAACGCGCACTGAAGGATTTTGAGAAAGCGTTAAAAACATTAAACGTATTATGAGTCTTGTCATTCCGACCGATGAGCTTAGGCGAAGTGTGGAGGAGTCCCTTCAAACGCAAAGAGATCCTTCGGCTATCTGCCGTCATCGTCGGCAGTCGCTCAGGATGACAGCGTTAATCGTATGATTCCATATATTGAATCGCATGTGTATACGGTTTTCGGAGTGCCATTTCAAACATGGGGCACGCTTGTTGCATTGGGATTTGCCATTGGTATTTACGTGGCGTGGCGGCGCGCGAAAGTGAAGGGCTTGGATCAGAAGGTGATTCTGGATTTGGCATTTTGGATTTTTGTCGGGGCCTTTGTCGGAGCGCGGCTCTTCCATGTGATGTTTTATGATCCCGTCTTTTATTTGAGTCATCCATGGGATGCGATTGATCCTCGCGCACCCGGGTTTTCCATGTTTGGCGGATTTATCGGCGCGGCGGCTGTTTTCTTTCCATATATGAAGAAACATGCTCTGGACGTGATTGCTTATGCGGATACGCTTATCTGGGGGTTGCCATGGGGATGTGGTGTCGGGCGAATCGGCTGTTTTCTTATCCATGATCATCCGGGGACGCTGACGAATTTTATATTGGGCGTGGAGGGAGCGGATAGTGAAGTCCGCCATGACCTTGGTTTATATCTTTCGATTATCGGTTTTCTGACAGGCGGATTATTTTTATGGCTGAATCGAAAAGAGCGGCGGCCCGGATTTTGGTTCGGTGCGTATATGATGATTGAAGGTCTCGCGCGTTTCGGTCTCGACTTTTTGCGTATCGCTGACGCGACATATTTCGGACTTACGCCGACGCAATATTTGAGCGTCCCATTATTTTTTGCGGGTCTATGGCTTATGCGCCGAACAAAGAAGTCGGCGGCCGTGTGATACAATCCCTTTATGTACGATTCAATTATTGTCGGGGGCGGTCCTGCCGGCATGGCCGCGGCGATATATATGGCGAGGCAAAAGATCAGCTTCGCGTTTTTAACGGGCGAAATCGGCGGACAAGTCATTTATTCATCCGAAATTGAAAATTATCTCGGTATTCATGAAGTATCGGGAGTTGAGATGGTTCAGAAATTCCAGGAGCATGTGGATGAGTATAAAAAGCTCTTTGATCTTTTTGAAAATGAAAAGGTCACGCAAATCAAAAAATTGAACGGCGCCTTTCAGGTTTTTTCGGAAAAGAATGCATATAAAACTAAAACCGTCTTGATTGTGACGGGAGCGAAGCATCGTAAATTGAAGGTTCCTGGGGAAGATGAATTGAATGGAAAAGGCGTGACCTATTGCGCAACATGCGATGCGCCGCTTTTTAAAGACAAGCCGATCGCGGTTGTTGGCGGAGGAAATTCCGCGATGGAGTCCGCATTGCTCGCCGAGAAATACTCGAGCGAGGTGCATGTAGTTGTTTTGGGCGATGCATTAAAGGGCGAAGATGTATTAAAGAAAAAAGTGCAGGCGAGTGAGAAAATTAAAATCCATTTTGAATCAAAGACGGTTCGTATTGATGGAGAGGAAACGGTATCCGGACTTGTCTACGAAGATAAAGAGGGGAAGGAACAGATGATTTCCGTTCAGGGCGTATTTATCGAAATCGGTCTTGTGCCGGTAGCTGATTTTATTGATTTTGTTGAAAAGAATCAATATGGCGAGATTATTGTAGATAAGATGAATAAAACAAATGTTGAAGGTATTTGGGCGGCCGGGGATGTGACCGACATTACAACGAAGCAAATTGCCGTGGCTGTTGGCGAGGGGTCAAAAGCGTCGCTTGAAATTATTAAGTATTTGCAAAAGCTGGATGCATAATTGGGCGGTTTTGCAGCGGCTCCCTTTCCTGTATACTCGCCTTCTATGGAACAAACATCAAATAAAGGTTTGCTTATCGGCACCATTACGGTTGCCGCATTGATTTTTTTAGGACTCATCTGGGCGGTGCTTTCGGTCCCAAGTGATTCCGGAGATATTGACTCTTTGCCGGCGGGCAATGTGTCATTTAATGATGAAAATGATCCGGCTGTCGGACCGGAAGACGCGAAAGTTGTTGTGAGATTATTTGAAGATTTGCAATGTCCGGCTTGCAAGGCTTCCGAAGCGGCCGTGAATTACGCCATGGAAAAATATTCTGACCGCGTGAGATTTATTTGGAATGACTTCCCATTGCAAAGCATTCATCGAAATGCGCGTCCGGCGGCGAATGCGGCCCGTTGCGCGGAAGAGCAGGGGAAGTTCTGGGAATATAAAGATCTTCTTTACGCTGGACAAGAAAGCTGGGCGAATACGCGAGATCTCGAAGGGGCGTTTTCGGCCTATGCGAGCCAGCTTGAACTGAATGTGGATGAGTTCAATACCTGCTATAAAGAGAAGCGTCATGACTCAAAGATTGCCGCGGATATTTCTGAAGCCGGGCGCAATCGCGTCAATAGCACGCCAACCATATTCATTAATGACGTCAAACGTAATGGGTTATCCCCAACCGAATGGGATGCGGTGCTCACAGCGGCACTTGCGGAATAATGGCAATCCTTTAAAATACCACGTAAAGTAAACCTTACTTATCTATATGAATGATGAACACCACGTACCTCAAGCACAAAAGAATATGAGCTCCAGTTTTTTTGACGGCGGTCCAAAGACCCTGTTTTATACCGGATTATTTCTCGGTATCGCCGGAACCTTAATCCTGGTGATGGCATATATGCTGTCTGGCGGATTTTCGGCAAGCGCAAAGACGGCGGCAAATAAACCCGCGGCTCCTGCAGCGCCTTCAGCTCCTGCGGGCGATGATTATCTTCCACCGGCTGGACCTGTTGCGGAAGTAAACGAAACCGACCATATTCGCGGATCAGCCGATGCAAAAGTTGTCATGATTGAATATTCGGATTTTGAATGCCCATTCTGCAGCCGGCATTTGCCAAGTGTCGAGCAGGCGCTTAATGACTTTCCGAATGATGTAGCGCTTGTCTATCGTCACTATCCATTGTCACAAATCCATCCAAATGCGGCGAAAGCGGCAGAAGCATCCGAATGTGTCGCGGATATTGCCGGGAATGATAAATTCTGGGAATATCATGATCGTTTATTTGAGGCACAACCTTCCGGTCTTTCCGTGCCTGTATTCAAACAGATTGCCGGTGAAATCGGCGTGAATCAAAGTGAATTTGATTCCTGTCTAGATTCCGGTGAAATGGCTCCGATTGTTGCCGCGCATACGGCCTCAGGAAATGACGCGGGCGTACAAGGAACGCCAGCGACCTTTATCAATGGATCATTGATTAGCGGCGCTGTTCCTTATGCGACATTGAAGTCGGCGCTTGAAGCGGCCGGCGCAACGAATTAAAGAAATAGGAAAATAAAAAAGCCTCCCGAGCGGAGGTTTTTTTATTGCATTTTCAGAAGAACAAATTCAGCAATGGTAAAATAAATGGTTAGTGTTGTGAGGTCGCGAAGCACGGAAGCAAATGGCCCGCTTGCCATCGCGGGATCTTTTTTCAGTTTCGTAAAAAGCCAAGGAAGGAACATTGCGACGATAATGGCAATCAAAATAGCGATAAAAAATGAAGAGGCAATGATGATACCGATGGCAGGTTCCTGCCAGCGAATTCCCACAAATATTCCTCCCAATAGTCCGAGAGCGATGGCGAGCAAGGCGCCTACCTTTGTTTCACGGAAAATATATTTAAATAGATCCAGTTTTTCATCTATGGCCATGGAGCGAATGAAAAGCGTTTGCGTTTGCGTTCCGACGGCGTCAGCAATATAGACGACGGCCGGGATAAAGGCGGCGATTAAGACATGGAGTTCAATGGTGCTTTCGAAAAGCTCGATAATCATGGCCGCTCCGACGCCTCCCGCGAGGCCGATAATGAGCCAGGGAATGCGCCGCGAAAATAAATTGAAGGCGCTGAGGCTGGAGATATCCGTTCGGTCTGAATGAACACCGACGCTTTGAAGGGCGTCTCTTGTTTCTTCCTGGCGCAAAATGGCGAGAATGCTGTCCGAGGGAATAATACCAAGAAGTTTTCGCTGTTTATCAACGACAGGGACGGCTTTGATACTGTGTCTGAGTGCGGTAATAGCCGCATGTTCTTGCTGGGTTTTAAGAAAAACGGCCACCGGATCTTTTATGGTAATGGAAGAAACCTTGGTGCCGCCTGGTTTATCGAATAGCTCCTTTAAAGAAAAAACGCCTTTCAATATGCCGCTTTCATTCGTGACATAGATATAGCTAATCGAATCGAATTCATTTGCATGCCGGTGAAGGCGGGCGGCAACTTTCGCCACCGTATCGCTCGGGTGGGCGACGGGAACATTGGTCACCAGCCAGTCCTGAGCGAGAGAACGGTTTTTTATAGGAATTCTATTCTGAGAGTTGTTGCTTGAAGGTTTCGACATTTGGTACTGGGGCGGGATTTATTCCATGCAGCATAGCGAGGTAAAAGCTTGTATATGAGCCCATATGAATTGCTTCCCATGCTTGTTCCATGGGGGTTCTTGCGGTGGAGTTCACGATTTGCGGAAGAATGCCATGCTTTGCAAGCAGGTCAGCCGTTAACTGAACGCGTTTCTGGGTTCTCTCAAGATAAAACGGGGACTGGAAGAGCACGGCAAGAAGCTGTTTTTTTGCTCCATCCGGTTTTGAAAGCCCTTCAAGAAAGTGATGGTTTAATTCCGGAATCGGCATGCGAACGCAAAGGTGCTTTGCATTTTCATTGATCTGATTATTCATGACATGCACCGCTCCGATCATATGTTCGGCGCTGATCAAAAGAAGCATGCGTTGTTCCGCGGCAAGCGCGATCTGTTTTGCCGGATTATCATTTGTTCGGTCCGGACCGAATTGCTGCATCTGTGTTTTGAGGTATCTTGTGAGCGCTTTTACGGCTGTGTCATTCATTTTAATGATGCCGAGAGTGGCAAAGATTCCCGCGAGTCCAAATGCGGCATACCCAAGCGCCATGCGAGGCTGTTCAGACGGATTGGCTTCTGCATTGATGATATATGCTGGCCATTTATTTTTCTTCGGAAGATCTTCCAATTTTCCTCCGCCGGTAATGACGGCGATTTTTGCTTTTCGTTTTTTCGCGATTTGCGCGCAAGAGAGCACTTCTTCCGTATTTC
>CBDULO010000007.1:0-14648 GCA_965368095.1 uncultured bacterium
GTATATCTGTGCAGGGCGGCGCTCCCGCACAAGCCGGCGGGGTCGTTGCTGGCGTTTCAGTCGCGCAGGCGACACCGGCTCAGCTTGTCGTTCAGTCAAATTCAGCGGCGAACCATTTAAATAATGTCATTGGAAAGCGCGAAGAAAGTTTAAATAATATAAAAAAAGAAATTCAAACAATTGGAAATCAATATTCGGAACTTATTTCCACGCGACAGCAAGCCGTCCAGCGTGGTGATGAAGGAGTAATTGGTGAAATTGATACGAGTCTCAGCGCTCTCAGCACGGCTCGAACGGATTTGCAAAATAGACAGCTGTCCGCGACCGTTGAGCTGAATGACGCGAAGAAAAAAGTGCAGAGACTCAAAACGCTTTCATCCAATATAGCTTCTGCCGGAAATGACGCTCCTCCGGAACTTGTAAATGAATTGCGCTCTGCCATTCCGGAGGGATTTCAATTGCAGATTGAGTCTATAGCGGGCACAACCCCTCCGCCATCCACGCCCATTCAACCGTCGCGCCGCTCATTTGCGGCAACAATACCGCGGCAAGCACCTCCAAAGAAATCACCGGGCGCGAATGCTATACGCAGTAGGCTGACGAGTCGCGGCATTCCTTTGCAAACCGCTTCAGCCGCCGCGCTCGCGGGCGATTCCCGCGGGCCGGCAGGCGGATACTCGGAAGATGTCGGCACGGATGCATACGAGCAAGCGCTCTCTTACGAGGGCGGCTCCGGTAGAATTCGGCAGGCGCCGTCTTATACGTCCGCTTCCCCCACTTCTCAAGATGAAGAAGAGGAAGAGGATATTTTTCAAGGCGATCAAAAAAATCAGGAAGAAATGCGAGCCGTGGAGCAACAGCAGAGAGATGCGAGAGAAAGTTTATTGCCTGATTCGGGCCTCACGAGTGGACAGCTTGGAGGTCAAGGAGCCTTTCCACAATCGGAAGAGCTATTTCCGGAACCGGGATCGGGTCAGCCCTCCCCTTTTACACGGTCTCCGGGACAGGCGGCGGAATTTGTCGGAGGAAGAGCCAGGGACATTGCTCGAGAAGCCAGACAGCGCGGCGCTCAAAAAGGATTTCAAGCACTTCAAGGAAAGCAGGGCGCGCTTAAAGGTTCGGTTGGCGGCGATACTTCAAATCTTGCCGGAATAAAACGCTTAAAAAATCTTTGGGATACGGCAAAAGTCGGCTCCGGAATCACTGTCGTCGGGCTTATCGTCACCATTATTGTGATGAATATACAGATGATCAATAAAATATTCCCAAAATCACAAGTGATTCCGAAGCAAAGTCTTGTCGAAGATGCCATCACGCTTTTGGTTGATCTTAATCTGGTATTTATCAGCTTAATGCCGTTCTTTTTCATTATTATTCTCGCAATTATCGGATTGATCGCGGCGGCGGCTTTCGGCTATGTTGGGGATCTGATTTTGCCCGGAGTGACCATACCGGGCTCATAACGCTCTAATGGTATAATGGTTCCGTATGAATCCTAGGCTAAAGCAAGCACTTTTAATTGGCGGTTTTATTCTCATCGTTTTAGCGATGGCGTTCGGATTATATTGGTTTTTCTTTCGCGGAGCGCCACCGACCATCCCGGAACCAACCGTCCCCGGCCCTTCGGGGCAATTACCTACGCCGGGTGGAGCGGTTCCGCCTACGGGCCAGCCAACAACGACCATTCCCGGTCTTCCGGACGTAGCGGGACAGCCGCGAGAATTCGCGCTTCCAGAGGGTATTCCGCAGGTTGAACGAACCCAGGTTCTTGTCCCCGGAACCGTGACCCAGCTCTCCATGTCGCGAGAGGGCGCACGGGCGTATAATCCGGCCGATGGAAGATTTTATCGCGTCACGCCCCAAGGTGAAGCGACTCCCCTTTCGGGTCAGGTCTTTTTCAATGTTGATACGGTGGATTGGGCGAATAATTCAGATAAGGCCATCATCAACTACCCGGATGGATCGAATATTTTTTATGATTTTTCGACGAACGAACAGGTAACGCTTCCCGCGCATTGGGAAGATTTCAGCTTCTCACCGAATGATGATAAAATCGCCGCAAAAAGCATAGGAAATAATGAATCCAATAGATTTCTCGTCGTCTCTAATCCGGATGGAACCGAGGCCAAATCCGTCGAACATCTTGGGAATAATCAGGATAAAGTACATGTAAATTGGTCGCCGAATAATCAAATTATCGCCCATAGTTTCACCGGAGAGCCGCTTGGCTTCGATAGGCAGAGCGTGCTCATGATCGGACAGAATCAAGAAAATTTTAAAGCTCTTGTTGTGGAGGGGCGGGGGCTTATCCCAAACTGGTCGCCGGACGGATCCGAGCTTCTGTATAGCGTCTATAGTTCCGGTGACGGATATCGCCCTTCGCTTTGGATTAGCGGCGCGGTGGGCGACCAAATTAATGCGAATAGACGCAATCTTCAAATCGCCACTTTCGCGGATAAATGCGCATGGCAGAATACAGCGACAGTCATTTGCGGCGTCCCAACTTCTCTAGGCGAAGGGGCGGCATTGCAAAGGGAATTATTTGACACGGTTCCGGATGAGATTTTTAAAATTAATCTTCAAACGGGCGATGTGATTAATCTTGGCGCTCCGGCCGGAGGCGGTTCGGTTGGCGCGATCACCGTCACCGAAGATGGGAGTGCGGCGATCTTTACGGAGGCGTCCACAGGAAGATTGATTCGGTTTGACCTATGATCGAACATAACGAAAAAAAAGTTTTCACCCTCTTGGTCGGGATGTTTATTGTCATCACCCTATTGCTTGGGTGGCAATTTTACTTCCGAGCAACGTCTTTTTTTCCCGCGGGGACACGTCCCGAAATCGCCGATCAGCAAGAAATTAAACCCCTTCTTCCCCCGCTTCGTGAAACCGATCCCGCGCGTGGTTCAGGGGCCGAAGACGCGGTCACTATTGTTGAATTCGCGGATTTCACCTGTATTTACTGCCGCGCCATTGAATCTGAAATCGTAAAAGTGCTGGAGCAGAACCCGGAGGTGCGTCACATATGGCGAGATATGCCGATTGCCAGCGATACCCCTGAAGCCATGATCGCTTCGGTTGCCGGTCGCTGCGCGCAAGATCAAGGAAAATTTTGGGATATGCACCATCTCCTTCTCCAGACGGATCGCGTAAGTCTGGAACGCGTAAAAGAGCTTTCAAAACAAATTGAATTGAATCAAACGGAATTTGCTTCTTGCATGTCATCAAGCAGGCATGTGAATGCCATTCAGACGGATATCCGCATCGCACGCGACCATAATATGACATCCGCGCCGACACTTTTTATCGGGGATGAAGTAATTTCCGGATATGCAACTGCTTCTGAAATACGCTGGGCCGTTTTACGGGCAAAATGGAAAAGATAGTTATGAGAAGCATTACCTCACTTCGATTATGGATTGCACTTTTCGGACTGGGTCTTTTTTTGCTTCCATTCAATACGTTCGCGCAAGTGGGGCCATGTCCTTCTTCCGGCGTATGCCCTTCCGGCGAAACATGTATCGAGCCCCCCTCCGGAACATCGCAATGTTTTAAGATTTGCGTTGTCGGTTCGAGTACGCCCAGCGAATCTTGTCCTTCCGGTCAATCCTGCAGCACGCCGCCCGGCAGAACCGACCCAATTTGTATGACCGAGGCTGCCGCAGCGGAGTTTACCGGAGCGGCAAAAACGGCGGTGGAGCCGACAGCGGGAAGTGAGGGGAGCGAAACAAGCGCGGCGCCATTCACGTCGGTCACGCCAAAGCTCAATGTGCAAATTCCCGGCGTGACTCTTTCTCCGGCCACGAAGGAGGGCTCCTATGTCTATATCCCCTTCCTCGCTCAATATATTAGCGGCGCGTATAGATATGCCGTAGGAATCGTTCTCGTGATTGCCATTATCATGGTTGCCTGGGGAGGGTTTCGTTATCTGATCGGCTCCGGCTTTGAAGACATTACTCGCGGCAAAGAAATCATTCGAGACGCCATCGCAGGCATGCTGATCGTCATCGGCGCCTATATGATTTTACAGACAATCAATCCATCGACGCTTGACTTATCTGTATTAAAACTGGGTCTTGTGACTGAGGAAGCAATTTTTGAATCACAGCGAACCACTATTGTTGAAACTCGTCCGGACGGAAGTTATCCGGATGCTCCGGCGGAATCATTCGGATCATGTCCGCTTGTATTATCCGCGGCTGTTGAAGATCAATCCGCGCGAAGAACAGAGTATTTGGAGAAAGTCGCGACAATAGTCGGCGACGGAGATATTCGTCAAAGGGTATTGCGAGTTGCGGAAGCTTCCGCCAAATGCGGGGTGAGCTTAGGTTCTTGCGGAAAAACGGCTGAAGTCATTTTTGATTCAGCCGGTCACGACTATCGCGATCGCCGCGGTCGCCAGACGCAAAGAGAAGTCTCCGGCGTATCAGGGTATTTAGACAGTATTAAATGCGCTCGCGGTTTGGAACGAGATGCGCGAATTGAATGCAAGCGCAATGCGAAAGAACTGGCGTATGCAAGAATGGCCTCCACCATTTCAGGCTGGCCGGAAGCGTGGACGAATACACTGGAGCCGGGTGATCGTATCGTAATATTTAATGCGAACTCATCAATCGCCGGACTGCACTCCGCTATATTTATGGGCTGGGCAGGCTCAGGAAGAGCGCGTGTTGTTCAGGGAGCTTGGCACCGGCTGGTGAATGAGGGAACGATTTGCCTCACGACTGCCTGCGAAGGCCCGTCGCCGCTTATTCGAGTCTTTCAACCTGTCGACGAATAAAATAAACACGGGTGTATGTCAATGGCATAATCTGGTAATCTTGTGTTAATGACGGACCTTTTTCACGCTTCCAAGAGAAGATATTTACGCAAATATCATTTTATTTTTTTCTTAGTATTTGCCGCATCTTTTCTTCTCCCGCGCGCGGGTTTTACCGCAGGAGAAGTTTGTTCGGATGCCAGTCCATGTTCAAGCGGTGAGGTCTGTATTAGTTCGGGCGAAGGCGCCTCGCATTGTTATAAAAATTGCGTCGCCGGTTCGAGCAGTCCGACCGAAGGCTGTTCAGAGGGTCAAACCTGCATGCAAGCGTCCGGAAGAACGGATCATGTTTGCTGTGGGCTGACCGGCTGTCCATTGGAAGCCGCCGCCGGATCTACCGCCGACACCCCTGACGAAGAAAGCGAAGCGGCGCCCTTTGTCTCGATTACTCCGCAATTAAATGTTGATATTCCGGGCGTTGACCTATCCCCGGCTACTCGAAACGACGGGACGGTCACGGTTTCTTTTATTGGAGAATATATCAGCGGCGCGTATAGATTCGCCGTCGGGATCGTTCTCATTGCCGCTATTATTATGGTTGTATGGGGAGGGTTTCGTTATCTGATCGGTTCCGGCTTTGAAGACGTGTCGCGTGGGAAAGAAATCATTCGCGACGCTATCGCGGGCATGCTGATTGTTGTCGCCGGTTACTCCATCCTCTATACGATCAATCCGGATCTTGTCACATTTAAATCCCTGCAGCTAAGCTTCGTTCAGCCGATAGATCTTGACGTCGAGCTTGGCTCAACGGACGAAGTAACGGCGGATGACGCGGACGATCCGGTGAGCGGGTTTGACGGGACGGGTACATCGGGCAGTTCTGCAGCCGTTGTGCCTCCTCGCGGCGCTTGCCCGATCAGCTTAACAACAGAGTATGTGGCAAGAGGACCTCGCCCGCCTAGAAGTGTGGAATTTTTAGAAAATATCGGACCGCATATTACCGGGTCGACACAAAGGCAAAGAGTTGTGCAGGCAGCGACCTTCGCAAGAGATTGCAATGTATGGTTCGGCGCCTGCGGCAATACCATTCAGACAATTAATGAAGCGGCGATCGGCCGCCCGTGTAATTTGGGACAGGTTCGATCACGCGGATCTATTAGAACAAGCGACGTACAGTTTTTACTTGAAAAGAATAGGTTGTGTTTTCCACTCGAAGGTGAAGAGAGGCGGGATTGTAAAAAACGCTTGAGAAATGAGGCTTATAATCGCTTTCGTTCTTCATATGACGGCTGGCCGGACGCTTGGGCGGATCAATTACAGCCCGGCGATACCTTTTATGTCTTCAATGCTCAGTCATCCGGCGCCGGTCAGCACTCAGCGATTTTTATGGGCTGGCTTGGCGGAGGTTTCGCGGAAGTCGTGCAAGGAGGGCTCGGGAGCCGAGGCGCATCTCCCGTGCGCGGAGGGAGAATTTGTTTAAAAGAAGCCTGCAATAGTAGATCAAGCAGTCCGATTTCATTGACGAAGATTTTTAATGCGGATGTAACGGAGCCGCGTCTATCCAGTCTCCAACTCACTTCTCGCGGGAATTGTGAGCGGGCTCCAAGAAGCGGAAGACGATCCAGCCTCGAAACGCCGATTTACTCGACAGTTGCCGCTCTGGTAAGCTCCGAATATGAAATCGACCAAGATCTTCACCTGTGCACATTGTGATGCACAATTTCAGAAATGGGCCGGACAATGCGAACAATGCGGGAAATGGGGCACGATTTCGGAAGAAGCTGGGAGTCTGGAGTCCGGAGCCGGGAGCAAAACAGCTTCCGCAAAACCAAAAAGCTTCACTTCCCTTTCGGAAAAAGGTGAAGTAACAAAAACAATCAAGGGCTTCGGTGCACTCGATCGCCTTTTGGGCGGGCTTGTTCCGGGTTCCGTGATTTTATTTGGCGGTGAACCAGGGATTGGAAAATCCACATTAATTTCACAATGCGCTCTTGAATTTTCAAAGCAAAGTCCCCTCCTCTATGTCACGGGTGAAGAATCACCTCAACAGGTATTATTACGCTTGAATCGTTTGTCGGAAAATCTCTCGGACAAGCTCTCCTTTCTTGATGAAATAAATGCAAGCGTTATTGCCGCGACGATTGAAAAAGAAACGCCGGGATGCGTAATTGTTGACTCGATTCAAAGTTTAAAATCAGATTTAGCGAATGGCGAACCGGGTTCGGTGAATCAAATCAAATCTTCTGCCGCGCTTTTGACCGAAGTCGCGAAAAAAACGGGTATTCCTATTGTTTTGATCGGCCAGCTCACAAAAGATGGTGATCTCGCAGGTCCAAAACTCCTTGAGCATCTTGTGGATACCGTCATCATGATGGAGGGAGATCGCATGCAGCAATTCCGCATTGCCCGGCTTACAAAACATCGTTTTGGAAATACGGACGAAAGCCTCATTTTGAATATGACGGAAAAGGGCTTGGAAGAAGTTCTTGATCCAAGCGCCGCCCTTCTTGAAGATCGACCCGTGGGGGCTAGCGGAACCGTTGTGACTTGCGCGATTCATGGAGGACGCCCCATGCTCGTTGAACTTCAAGCGCTTGTGAATTCCGCTGGATACGCAACGCCACTCCGCCGAGCTTCAGGACTCGATAAAAACCGCATGAGTTTGCTTGTAGCTGTAATAGCGAGACGCGCCGGAATCAATTTAAGCGATCACGATGTTTTTATGAATGCGATTGGTGGAATTAAAGTACAGGATCCGGGAATTGATCTCGCACTCTGCCTTGCTCTTGCCTCAGCGAAAAAAGATACGGTTTTACCAAGTGACATGATTGCTTTTGGCGAAGTCGGCCTCGCCGGTGAGCTTCGCCCTGTTTCTCGCATCGAAAGCCGCATCAAAGAAGCGGAGCGTATGGGTTTTCAAACTATTTTATTACCGAAACAAAAAAAGATGCCAAAAGCATCATCTGCGAATCTAGTGGCGTGTGGAAATTTGAAGGAGGCTTTAGCCGTATAAAATGCAAAACCCACCGAGTAGTTTCGGTGGGCATGTACGAGTCTGTGGCAGCGACTCGTGAGCTGGGAGTTTTTGCCCTACTCCGAGGGTTTTCCGCTCTCGACCTTGCGGAAGGCAACGTACGAATGCGGGGCCCATCGACTCCCGTCAAGCAAACAAAGCTCGAGATTTCGCTGATCGTCCGGGAGCCTCAAGAAGCTCGGAGCATAAAGTTCAAATTCGACATTGCGGAGAAACTGAGGTGTATCCTCGCGGAGGAGTCTGTCATCCTCCGAAGGGACCGACCGCCAGTACCCCATGGGATCATTCTTCATGATCCAGGCGATAAAGGCGGGGGTGTTTCCATCCGCCCCGAGCCTTCGGAAGTGTTCCCGCGCCTCGTGCATAGTGACGTACTCTTCCATGCTGCGCACAGAATTTGGCGACCACGTGATCGCCTCATAGGTCCTCCCCCGTTCGTCGCGGATGAAGTCCCATGACGCGTAATCGGGGCTGAGTACATAGATGCTGAGTTTTCGCACCGCCTCCACCACGAGCTCCGCGGCTGAAAGATTAGGGACGGTAACGAGATCGGGTTTCTTGTTCTCTTGCGAAAGGTTCATTTTCCCCTCCAAAATCCATATCGCAACCCCATTGTCACGACGGCCAAATCTAGCATAAAAATGGCCTTTTGTCAACCGAGATGCCCCAGTATTTAGCTTATTTTAGTATTTTTAACCCCCTCCCGAGCATCGGAAATCGGCCGATGAACGAGCCGAAAAGACGAGGGAGTGTCTGAGCGAAGCGAGTTGCCCGAGTCCGGCGAGAGAATCGCTTGCCGATCGAGAAGCGTAGAGCTGGGGCGCACAGAGGGTGAAGGGAGGGAAGGCGGTTTTCCTCCCTTCAAGAGGCGCGGAACGAAGTTTCGTGTCTATTTATAATAAACAAGGGATTTCTCGGCTACGCTCGAAATGACAAAAAACCAATACTAAAAGATAAAACCTAATAGCTACTCCAAATGCTCCGTCATATCCCCTTCCATACGAAATCCCGGCAACGAACTCGGATCAAAGTCCGGGTTTTTTGTTTCAATAATATCCACAGCCTCTTTCGCTTGTTTCATCAAAATCAAATCAGTAAGACGAACTGCTTGAAAGTCCCCCAGTCCACTTTGTGCGAATCCAAGTATTTTCCCTGACCCTCTAAGCTTCAAATCTTCTTCCGCAAGTCGAAACCCATCATCAAGCTTTTCAAGCAATCTGAGGCGTTCTATAGCCTCATCCGAGGCATCTGAAAGCAAATAACAATAGCTTTTCTTATCAGAACGGCCAACCCTTCCGCGTAACTGATGAAGTTGCGCTAATCCGAACCGATCCGCTCCATCAATCACCATGACGGTCGCATCCGGAATATCAATCCCCACCTCAATTACGGTTGTTGAAATCACGGCATCAAGCTCACCAATATTCAGATCGTTCATAATCTTTTCTTTCTCCTCGCCTTTCATCCGACCATGCAGCATCCCAAGCTTCAAATCTTTCAATTCCGTTTTTCGCAATCTTTTGAATTCCGCTTCAACCGATCGAACGCCAAGCGCATCAGATGGGTCAATCAAAGGGCAAACGACAAATGCTCGCTCACCTCTCTTCGATGCTTCCAATACCGCTCGATAAGCAATACTTCTTTGATCTCCTGCTAGGACCTCCGTTTCAATAACTTGCCGATTCTTTGGTTTTTCGCGAATAAGTGAAATATCAAGGTCGCCGTATAAAGTTAGCGCGAGCGATCTTGGAATTGGCGTCGCCGTCATTGAAAGAAGATGTGGGATTTTTCCATCAAAACGACTATCGGAAAGGAGCTTCTCTCTTTGTCCGACGCCGAATCTCTGCTGTTCATCAATAACCCCGAGTACAATATCTTTTGGAATACGGTTTTTATATAAAATCGCATGCGTTCCAATCATGAGCACATTCCCTTTTTCGATGAGTTTAGCGAGCTCTTCATTCGCAAAGTCGTCGATTTCGTCACCATGCGCCATCCTTTTTGATGTGCGTGTGACAAGGAGGATGCGAATATTCCAGGGGCCTAAAGTTCTCCGTATGGTTTCAAAATGCTGTTGAGCCAAAATATCCGTTGGTGCCAAAAACACCGCGCTTTGCCCTGCACGAACAACCGTTCCAGCCAAGAAAGCGGCGACAACAGTTTTTCCTGAGCCAACATCCCCTTGTAATAATCGACGCATTGGCTTTTCGAGTTCCATATCTTTGAAAGCCGCCCAAGCCGAACGTTTTTGATCAGCTGTGAGTTCAAATGGAAGGTTCTCTACAAAATGCTCAGCGAAACTTTGATCGAAAGAAACCGGCACGCCCCCAGCCTGCTCGCCTTTTTTTCTTGCTTGATTCAATAAATAATGAAATCCAACCAATTCATCGAAAGCAAAGCGCGTCCTCCCCTTTTCAATTTCTGGTGTTTTTGTCGGCATATGAACTTGCGAGGCCGCTGTCTTAAAATCAGAAAGATTATATTTTTCGAGAATCTCCTTCGAGAGGACATCTTCCGGCCACTCAATATTTTCAAAAACGTATTTCATGAGCCGACGATACGTTTTTTGCGCAAGCGTCCCGCTCAAGCCATATACCGGTGAAATTTTTCCTGTCGCCACTTGCGAATCCTCCATTTCTAAAATCGGATGCGACATATTTCTCCCATAGGTTCGATCCAATTTCACTTTCCCCGAAAGATAAATTTCCATTCCTAGTTTTACTTTTTCCAGGAGCCACGGCTGATTAAAAAAGTTTGCTGAAATAGTTCCAGTTCCATCATCAATAACAACCTTATAGATTCTGATCCGTTTACGAAATGTATTCAATTTTCGACATTGTTTCACCTTGCCTTTCACTGTGTACACTTGGTCTGTTTCCGTTTCTCCAATATTCACAATTCGTGAAAAGTCATCGTACCGACGCGGTAAAGTTAAAATAAGGTCACCAACCGTTTGAATACGTAAACTTTTCCACGCTCGACGCACGGGAGCTGTCGCACCTTTCACGAAAGACACCGGATCATCCCATTTAAGCATGTTTATGGTGTATCATGCAGAATATGAAACTAAAAGTTGGTGGTAAAGCTCCTGATTTCGAATTGGAGGATCAAAATGGTGAGATGCATTCGCTAAAAGATGCAAAAGGAAAATGGACGCTCATATATTTTTATCCACGAGACAATACACCTGGCTGTACGATTGAGGCATGCACGATTCGCGATAACTTCCCTGCATTCGGCAAATTGAATGCCGTAGTATTAGGCGTAAGCGCGGATTCGGTAGCGAGTCATAAGAAATTCGCGGAGAAGCAACAACTTCAATTTACCCTTTTGTCAGATCCGGATAAATCCATGCTGAAGGCATATGGCGCTTGGGGAAAGAAAAAAATGATGGGCCGAGAATATATGGGGATTTTTAGAATGAGTTACCTGATCAATCCAAATGGCAAAATCGTGAAGATTTACGAAAAAGTGAAGCCGCCAAAGCATGCGGAAGAGGTCTTAGCTGATTTGAACGAATTACAGAAATAACATGCTATAATTCATCTATGCAGAGTTTTTCTCCTGAAATTGAAGAAGCCTTAATTCAGTCGCAAGACCAATTCGTTTGGGAAGCGCCGGCATTTGAGCAATTTCAACGCGGACCGGTTTGGTATTTTGTCATGGCTATCGTGACCGTATTTCTCGTTGCCTATGCTATTTGGACAGCGAACTTCCTCTTTGCCTTTATTATCGTTCTTGGCGCGCTTTTATTGCTGCTCGTTGGAAATAAAAAGCCTAATAAAATTCTCGTTCAAGTCGGTGATAATGGAATCGTATACAATGGGAAGCTTATTCTTTATCAGGACATCGAGAATTTTGCGATTGTGTATCATCCTCCAGTTGTGAAACGTCTTATTATTGAATTGCGTTCCATGACTCAGCCACGCATTCCTTTGATTCTCGAAAATGAAGATCCTGTCGCTTTACGGAACTATCTTCGCATCTATCTGAATGAGAACTTTGACTTGCAATACGAGCCATTCTCTGATACGTTAGCGCGGCTTTTGAGACTGTAAATTGGAAATAAAAAGTCATGCAGACGTAGCTCAGCTGGATAGAGCATCAGCTTGCGGAGCTGAGGGTCGCAGGTTCAAATCCTGCCGTCTGCACCACATAAAAACAACGGCGCAAGTCGTTGTTTTTTGCACCTCGGCAGGATTTGAACGGGAAGGGTCTTAGGGAAAATCTAGTTTCCCTAAAGGTTCTGGAGGGAAAGGCCTGCGGAAAACCGGGAGGTTGTCCGCAAACGAGAGAGCCGACGGGCGAACGAGTTGTTCAACTCCTCCGTCTGCACCATGAAAAAACTCCCGTGAAAACGGGATTTTTTATTTATATTTTTTCAATCGAAACAACCCTTTCTCTGGTTTATAGACTTGATCCGGAAAGTTCTCAACAAGTTTCCACACACAGCCATTAATCGTTTTTGGATGAAGGCTCGAATCCCAGGCTTCCAATTTCTTTTTCAAATCAGTCCAGCGAATTCCCTCTGGATTTTTGTCCAGCAAATCCAAAGCCTTCGCATTTATGCGCCCTGTTTTTGTATCTTTGTTCAAATTTCCCATAGCCACTCTAGAGAGCTCCTTCTCTTTTCAAAATCTTCTCTTTCTTCTCGGTTCCACCCATGCCATATCCTCCAGTTTTTCCATCTGAGCGAACCACGCGATGACATGGGATATCTGAGTCTCGGTTTTTATTCAAAATATTTCCAACCGCTCGAAAGGCACCGGGCCTTCCAGCTACCTCTGCAACTTGTTTATAGGTCAGCGTTTCCCCTTTCGGAATCTTCTTCACTACTGCATACACGGCAGTCGCGAATTGCGTCTGTTTTTTTAATTCGTTTTTTGTCATACTTTTCCGCTTGATGTTCTCTGTTTTCCGTTCTCTGCCTCCTCTTTACTCCAGGCTCCTAGCTCCACCCTCCACGCTATGTAATAAGTTCTTCGACATGGACCTTAAATGCTTTAGCAATTCCTATGAGAGTTTTTATCGTTGGGTTTGTATTTTCTCCAGATTCAATTTTTACAATCGTATTGTAATTCACCTTTGCTAGCTCCGCGAGCTCAGCTTTAGATATTTGATCCCGTTCTCGAAACTCTACAATTTTCTTTCTGATTTTATCAAGATTATATTTCGGCAACTTCTTTTTCATATCGAAAACAGTTTAACGCATACGTCATTTTTACGCACTCTTGACCCTCACGTTGCGTGATAGTTTATCCTATGATTAGGTGCAGGTCGACACCGATCAATCCCATGTCATACTCAGTAAAGCAATTGGCGGATTTAGCCAATATCAGCGTTCGTACGCTTCATTATTATGATGAAATTGATTTGTTGAAGCCGTCTTTTATTGAGAAAAACGGCTATCGCAAATATGAACGAAAAGAGTTACTGAAACTACAGCAAATTCTCTTTTTCCGAGAACTCGACTTCTCCGTTGAGGAGATCAAGCGGATCATGTCTAATCCGCGGTATAGTACAACATCCGCACTTCTCGATCAGCGGAGCATGCTCGAACTAAAGCGAAAAAGAATTTCGGGATTGATTAAAACAATTAACCAGACTCTAAAAGAACTAAATAAAGAATCAAATATGGCCGACAAAGAAATCTACCATGGTTTTGATGATCATCAGATGAAAGAATATGCCGAAGAAGCGAAACAGCGCTGGGGCCACACGGACGCATACAAGCAGTCACAAGAACGATATGCGAAGATGTCGAAAAAAGATATCGCAAAGTTAAAACGTGATAGTGACACATTTATGAAGAGAGTCGCAGAGACGGCTGATCAAGGCGCGACAAGTGAAGCGATGCAAGAGTTGATTGCCGAGCACTACAATTCCCTCCGAACTTGGTATGAGCCAAATCTGGAGATGTATCGAGGTCTCGCAAATATGTATGTCGATGATCCGCGCTTCAATGCGCATTACGAAAAGTATAAGCCCGGACTTGCCGAAATCATGCGTGATGCCATGCTCCATTACGCAGATAGTCAGAAATCATAAAACCGCCAAACGGCGGTTTTATTTTATAAATATTTCCCCATCTCGCCCTTCAATGCCGCTACTGTTTCGTGACCCTCCTCTACTCTTGTCCATGCAGGGATATGCCCAGGCTCAGGATCGATCCAAGTCCGTTCAAGAAATTCACGAGGTGAATCATATCTTGGAATTCCGTGAAAATGTAAATGCTTCAATCCATTCCCCATTTGCCAATAATTAAAACGGATCGGTTTAAATGTCGGATTTTCAAGAAGCGCAGTTTCTATTTCTTTTAAAACCTGTTTCAGTTCCAATAATTCCTCATCTCTCAACTCCGAAATCTTTTGTACGCCCTGACGCTTACAGAAGACAATGTAATTCCCAAAAGTATGCTGAAGAAAGCTCACTTCCAAATGCCAATGCATGTATTCTTTCAGTGTGGCATTCGGATAGTTATTTTTAGGGTCCCAAAAACGATTCATATCGAACCAATGTTACGTAAATTAGGTAGTTCTTACAAGCTCCATTGCCTTGACAAAATCCGCAATTTATGCTAATTTGCTTCGTCATTCAACCATTGTTGGAGGCCGCGTAATACGTTATTACGTGCACATCTTGGAGGTCAAAATGGCCAAGGCCATGAACCCCGGCAAGGACCACGGATGCCCCCACTGCAAGGGCACGAACACGCACGGCCGATCCGGTCGGAAGGCGTGCAAGCAGGGCAAGTTCGGCGCCCGTCAGAGCGCCAACAAGCCCAGACGGGGCAAGAAGCGCTAGCTCCCCGCACCCCCTGTCTCCTCAAAAGGTCGTCTCAAGAAACTCTTGGGG
>CBDULO010000008.1:0-13932 GCA_965368095.1 uncultured bacterium
CGCCGGCGGCATACATGGTCGAGGTCAGCGAGTATCGCATTGAAAGCAATTCGAAGTCCCCTGAAAAAGGAAGGTAATCATGACGAAAAAAAAGAGAAAACGCGAGGAGATGCCGGTATGGAAGAAAATGAATACCAAGGCCGAGCTGGAACGCCGGCTTGAGGCGGTTGTTGAAAGTGAAACAACAAATATTCAGGTGACGACGGTAAAGCGCTCGACAAGGCGTCGTGGAAAATCCGTAAAACGTGATGGGACGACGCAAGAAACGCGCGTACTGAGACTCGATAAAAAAATCATTGATCAAAGCGGGGTGAAGAGCACGCCAAAGAAAGTGCAGATTTCCCAAAGAGCGCATGAGACGAGTCCGTATGAAATTCGCTTTGGACGCCTAGCGCGAAATTTTGAAACGGAAGTTCAGCGGCCGGTGATGCGAGAGGTGCATGCCTGGCTCGCGCCATTCAGCCGACCGCCGGCGCCGGATGAGATTGCGTCGCTTGCGAATGATTTGCGAATAGGAAGTGTTGACCCGAGGCTTTTTCTGGATCAATTCACTCCGGGACACGCGCGCGAAGCCTATGCGAAAAGCTATAGCTGGTGGACGGCGATTCGCGAGCCATTTGTGCGTTGGGAGCATACGCCGGTCGCGGCACATTCGCTCGCCGAACAGAAATTAGACTTGCCGGAACCGGAAGAAGAGCCGGACATTGATCCAACCGAGGATTTTTGGGAGAAAGCAAAAGCGTATGCGCATGAGGCTGTAGAAACCGCGCGGGAATATGAAGAGGAGCTTATTGGGGAGGCGCAGGAAGCGGTTGGGGCGCCGATTCTTGTTCCGAGACTCATCCCGTGGAGGGTTGTGACCGGGCTTGTGATGCTCCTTGTCGCCGTCTCGCTTCCGGCGGGCGCCGTAAATATGGTGCAGAGCGTAAGTTCGTCCTGGCTCTCAGCGGAAGAAAGCGGAAAGAACGCGCTTTCAGGGATCGAAACTGTCCTTTCTTCTGAAGAGGCGGCGCGCGCGGACGGGTGGAGAAAGATTTCAAAAGAACTTGAGCTGACGGACCAGGCATTGAATGAGGTGAATGGTCTTGCCATCGCCATGTCTCGAGCCATTCCTCAAACCAGCCGTTATTATGACGCCGCGAGAAAACTTGTATTCGCGGGGGAAGAGTCCGCGAAAGCCGGAGAGCTTATGAGCAAGGGCCTTGTTCGCGCCATGGAAATGCGCGCGCAATATCCGATTGAACGTCTGGAACTTTTCTCCGTGTATTTGGATGAAGCGAGACCGCATATTGATATAGCGCTCGAGCATATCAATAGTATTGATATCGAAAAGCTTCCGGAAGAAATACGAGGGAAGGTGGAGGAGGCGAAGACCATGCTATTGGCCGTGGATACATCGGTCAGCGAATTGAATGATTTATATGAGCTGCTGATTCCGATGCTGGGACGAGATCATCAGCGCAGATACTTGCTTGTCTTTCAAAATCCAAGCGAAATCCGGCCGACGGGCGGGTTTATGGGATCGGTGGCGGATATCGTGATCGATCGCGGAGAAATCAAAAAGATTTTTGTTCCGGGCGGCGGTCCATATGATTTGCAAGCGCAGCTTATGGCGCGCGTTCGTCCGCCAGAACCGCTTCAGCTTATTGCGTCGCGCTGGGAATTTCAGGACGCGAACTGGTTCCCGGATTTTCCGGCGGCAGCGAAAAAAATCCGCTGGTTTTGGAGCAAGGCGGGCCAACCGACGGTGGACGGAGTGATCGCGGTGAACGCGCCTATCGTAATCGAGCTGTTAAAAGTAACGGGACCGATTGATATGCCGGAATATGGCAAAACGATTACCGCGGAGAATTTCATTTTGGAAACGCAAAAAGCTGTTGAGCTTGAATATGATATTGAAGAAAATAAACCGAAGAAATTCATCGGCGACTTGATGCCGAAGCTCTTGGAACGGCTGAAAGATTCTTCGCAGGAAGATTTGCTTTTGCTTGCCGGCGTCATGATCGAAGCGCTTGAGAAAAAGGATATTCAAATCGCTTTAACAAATGATGAAGAAGAGGCGCGTATCGAAGCGCTCGACTGGAATGGCCGCTTGAAAGAGACCCCCGGAGATTCTCTTGCCGTGATAGGGGCGAATATTGCCGGGCAAAAAACGGATTTGGTGATTGATGAAGATGTAAAAGTAAAAACGCAGATTCGCGAGGACGGAAGCATTACAAATACCGTCACAATCAAGCGCATGCATCACGGGGTCAAGGGAGAGACATTTTATGGAGTGAATAATGTGAACTATTTGCGCCTCTATGTGCCTGAAGGTTCAACGCTCATGAGCGCGGAAGGATTTGATCCGCCGCCAAAAGAGTTATTCGATGAGGTGCCGGATTACGAGCTTCCCGATGAAGATTTGGAGCGTCTGGTGAAAAAGAAGGGGCAAGGATCCGGCGGCGTGGATATTACAAATGAATTCGGCCGAACAGTATTTGGCGGCTGGGTGCAGGTTGATGTGGGAGAAACAGCTGAAACAACCTTTACGTATAAGCTGCCGTTTACGACATATGATTTGGCGAATAAGCTATCCCGCGGCATTGATGAGCGGAATGCGGATGGAGCCTATACCGCGCTCTATACAAGTCAGAGTGGAAAGACCAATCGACAGCTCGAAGTGGATATTTCATTTCCGGAGCATTGGCAAATAAGCTGGAGCACCTTACAATTCGAAGAGAAGGGGGCGTGGGATAGAGATCGCGCCACCGGCATTCTATTTGAAACACATGAGTAAAAAGGAGGAGGGGAAGAAGGCCGAGGGGGAAAGCTCCAAGGCAAAGCCGCCCCGAAAAAAAGCCAAGCAAGCAAAGTTGCCGCCACAAAAACCATGGAAGGCGGCGGCTTTTTCATTTGATAAGAAGTCGGCAAAGAAGGATATTTTGCGTGAAGGGGAGGACGCGCAGAGAGCGGAAGATGTGGAAAAAGGACTCGAAGCGATTTATCTTGCCGATGGAAGCGATGATCTCGGAAAGATCGAACATAAGAAGCGCCGCTTTTGGGTCAAGCTGATCGGCGGACTGCTTTTCATTCTATTATTGCTTTCCACTGCCGTTTGGGCCGGATTCTATTTTATTGATCCATATGCGAATGATATTGGAGGAGGATTGGAAATTGAGATTGAAGGAGAAGCGGAAGTGACGCTTGGAAAGCAGGAGACCATTATTGTGCATTGGAAAAACCGATCAAGACAGCCGATTCGAAATGTGGAGATCCGGCTTTCTTTTCCTGCCGAATTCACGCCGACAAGTTTTGCGCCGGCCGCCACCAATGATGAAAACCATATTTGGAATTTAGGCATTCTTTCTCCCGATGAAGAAGGGTCCATTACCGTGCAGGGCGTATTTCTCGGCAGGCTCGGCGACCAAGCGGCGATTCAGGCGCTCGGAACATATCGTCCAAGCGACAAACAGGAGGATGAAGAGCTGGTAGAGAGCTTCGCGATGAACTACGCGAACACAATTTTGGAAACATCTTTTACCTTGCCGCCAAAACTTGTGTCGGGAGACGCATTCTCTTTTGGCTATGTCATCAAGAATGTCTCGGAAGACGATCTGGCGGATATGGAGGTGCGATATGAATTCCCCGCGAACTTTCTTCCAAGTACGAGCGGAACCGCGCTTGCGCCGCTTGAGGGCCAATCAGAGATTTGGACGCTTCCCATCGAGCTTCTCGCGTCGAATACAACAAATACCATGAACCTCGAGGGGGTCTTTGGCGCGGGAACATCCGGAGACCATACATTCAAAGCCTCGATCGGCCGCGAAACGGAGCTTGGAGATTTTCTTGCCATCGCGGAAACGGAAACAACGGTTCCGGTGCTAAGCGGCGATCTTGGGATTCAATTTGTCGTGAATGGCTCCGACGCGGATCGCTCAATTCAGCCGGGAGATAATTTACGACTGGCGATCGGATATGAAAATCTCAGCCCGGAACTCCTGCGGGATGTTGAATTGCGTTTGCGCGTCGAAACGCTATTGCATGGAGAGACCGCGGCGGAGAGTTTTGTTTCTTGGGAGAATCTGGATGATCGAACAAATGGCGCGACGTCCACGAATGGTTCGGTGCACGAAATTTTATATACAAAAGAGGTCATTCCGGCATTTGAAGAAATGTCACCGCATCAAGCAAATAGCATAGACATAAGCATTCCGACGCTTCCGGCAAGAAATGATTCGCGCGATGTGAGCATTCGGCTCACGGTTGAAGGGCATATCCGCGCGGTTGGCGAAGATGAAGTGAATCGCGTCGTTCAGGCGAAGCCGATCGAACTTCGATATCGCACGGATGCCAATCTTTCCGTCGAGGCAAGGTACTTCTTGGAAGAGGGTGCGCCGATCGGCACAGGTCCGCTTCCGCCGGTCGCCGGGGAAACGACAAGATATCGCGTCTATTGGGTGATGGATAAGAATATTCACGAGCTGGAAGATATGCGCGTCGAAACGAGCCTGCCGAATATCGCCGCATGGACGGACCGTATTCTGACCGAGGCCGGAACGCTAAGCTATAATGAAACGGAACGAAAGGTTATTTGGGAGCTGAATAAAGTCCCGCATGATATTGAAAAACTCGAAGCCTGGTTTGAAGTAGATATTACGCCAAGCGAATTGGATATCGGACGTTTCGCGGCATTGCTGGGCGAGAGTCATTTTACGGCGACCGACGCGGATATTGGAGAAAGTATCGGAACATCCAAACCGCCGATTTCCACCGATCTGCAAAATGATGAAGGCGCGCGCGGAAAGGGTGTTGTGCGTGCAAGCGATGAGTAGCGAGGGTTGACAAAACGCAAAAAATAGGCTAGGTTCGCCTTGATGGACATTTCATTGCAAGAGCAAGTGAAACAAAAGGTGCGCAGTCTCTTCGGCGGACGGGACACTCCTCAGGAGCTCCTCGCCGATCTGGGCATATTCCTTCGGGGGTACGGGTTCAAGACCGGCCTCCGGCAGATGAGCGACATCGACGACCTGACTGACGAGCAAGCCAAGGCCGCTCTCAGGCGTCTTCCCGACGAACCGCGTCCGCACTTTTCCACAAGTGTCATCGCCAGTTTGCTCGAGTAATTCTCTTTCCATCACAACCCCGTGCCAACTAAGGCGCGGGGCTTTCGTTTATGATAGGCTTGAGCTATATGGAAGCACAGCCATTGGAAGAGAGAAAACAGGAGGCGCCGAGCATGGCGTCGGAAGCGATATTCGTCCCAAAAAAGACAAGGGGGCGCGAAGGGCTTCTCAGAGAAATTGAACAATATAAAGCGGAGGCGCAAGAGCTTCCATTCGAGGAAGCGGAAAAGAAGGCGGTATACGAAAAGCGAGTAGCGCTCGCTGAAAAGCGTCTGGAGGTTTTTGAAGCGAGACATGACAATACCGGAGCGCTGAAAGGTGAATACCTCGGGCAAGAGTTAAAGGAGCTTTTTGATGAAAAAGGATTGCATCTTGATGAACAGGGGAATCTGGAAAAAGATCCCGCCCTTGAAAATATACAGCTCCTCTTGGTGAACTTGGGAGAATTAAATCGTATCAATCAGGAAGGGGATCACCATACGGGGGATCAGGCGCTTCAGGCATTGAAAGACCAGATTGAAATGACGGTGCAATCCGAGTTGATGGGCATGGGTGAAAAAATGACTTCCGCCTATTCCATCTTTCGATCAGGTGGAAGTAAGTTCAGCATCAAGCTGGATGGAGTTGAAGAGCGCCTTGCGGAAAAAATCCGAGAGAGACTTGATTCGAGCTTGGATATCTCTTCTATTCTTCCGGGAAAAGAAGCGGCACCGCTTGCGGCCAGCCGCATGAGTCTCGCGGAATTGCATGAAGTGCTCGATCAATTGCCGCAAGAGGAAAAGAGCGAATTGGTTGATGACCCGCATAGTTCGCGCGTGATGATTGGAACGGCATTTGAAATGCTGAATCAGTTAAATGATAAACGAGAGACGGAAACACGCCTTGATCGACTGGTGGGAAAAATAAAATCCGGTGACGAAGAAGGAGCGAAGGCATTCTATACAAAGTTTCAAGCGGGGGCGCTTACGCCAATGTTTAGCGAACAATCAGATCAGCTTTTAGGATATGAAGAAATAAAAGCAAGGCTGACTGAACTTGGCGCGCTAAACGGCGAAGCATGGGCGGACAAAAAAGCGGAAATTGCATTGCAAGAAGCAAGGAGACAATTTGAAAGCAGGCGCCTCGCCCAGAGAGATACCGAAAGAAAAATTTCCGAGGTCGCCGCAAAAACATATATTCAGTTTCAAGGAGCGGCTGCGGAAACGCATGCGCGATATATTAAGCAGAAGGACTCGACATTTAAGATGCCGGAAGCGACGGAAGGAAAAAAAGAGATCCAGAGATTGTCTGAGGTAAAAAGCGCAAAAGAGGCCGGCGTCGCGGAAAAAGATTGCGCGGAGCTCGACGGACTTGATCCGGATTGCCAAGCGCTTGAAGACGCGGTCTTGGATTTGGAATATGAGGAGGCGATTCGCGATACCATGACGGGTTTAAAACAGCGCGGCCCGCTTTTTCGAACACTCGAAAATGCATTGGAAAGCGGAGAGGCTGTTTCCACGGTATATATCGATATGGCCTTTCTCAAATATTTCGATAAAGAGGGCGGACGCGATACGGGGAATCTTGCGATTCTGAAAGCCGGAGAAATTCTCGATAGAATTGCAGAAAAATTTAAGGAAGAGGGGAAGCGAATGGAGGCCTATCGTATTGGTGGTGATGAATTTGCTTTTTCTATTGCAGGCGAAGATGAAGCGTTCTTGAAAGAAGCGCTCAGCGCGCTTCTCGACGAGCAGACGGCGGCCGGAGCGGTTCCACTTCAAGGAGAGGCGCCTGTTGGCGTATATGCGGATCAAGCTTTGCAATTTAATTATGGCGTGTTTCATGCCGAGAGCAAAGAAGCCTTAAAAGCCATGCTGAAGGAAGCCGGACTTGAACTGGAAGACGAAGGAACGGAAAAAGAAAACAATGAACTGTCGGAGTATATGCTGCGTTTCGCGGATAAACAGCTTGAGATTCAGAAGGCGGTTGCGCGATTAAAGGTTCTGCTGCAGGAAGGGTTGGAGGCTGAAGAGCTCACCTCGGGCAAATATGCTCAGCTTGTAAAATATTCTGAAAAATCGATTTTTGGATCGGCAGGAAAAAAGAAGCTCGAAGGATGGCGAGAGAGGATGCTGTCTATTGAAGGAAAGATTGATGCGGCAAAAACGGAAGAAGAGAAAGCGGCTTTGCAAGGGGAGCGCGAGAGACTGCTGAGTCAAATTGATATTGAAGCAACGGAGTTTGCTCTGACGCAAATTCAGGAAAAAAATAAACAAAGTGAAAATTACGAGGCTTCCATCGATAAAATCATCGAAGAACATGTTCGCGATAAATTTCTTGAGCAGAAAATTGATACGCTTGAAGCGGAAATCATAGAATTAAAAAGTAAATTACAAACGGAACAGAAGAAGACGGACACGCTTTCAAAGGAAAATGAATCTTTAAAAGCGCGGCTATCGCTCATAGAGGCCGATAAGGAGAAGCTTGTGACGCTTCGAGAAGAAATACGGGGATAACTTCGTTCTATTTTGGACGGCTTTATGATACAATCATAAGGATTTATGAGTGCTAGAAGCCGTCATCCGGGCGCTGTTCATATTACCGCTCCTTCTTTTCCATCCATGCCGCGCCCGAGCTTGTATCGAAAGATTGCTTATACCTTTTTGGGTTTAAGTATCGTTATCGTGCTCGCCGTTTTATGGCTCACGTCCGTGAAAGCGGAGATTACGGTGACCGCTGGTCGAGAAACCGTTTCGCTTGATGGTACGGTCGGTGTTGCGAAAGATCCGAGCGGAGGAGAGATCCCGGGCCGCGTGATTTTAGGCACATTTGAGAAGATTCAGGAATTTGATGTGACGGGGGATGAAGGAGAGGCGCCAATAACCCCGGAAGAGCCGGAAGAGGTAAAATTGCCTGATAATCAAGTTCGCGCGAGAGGAACGGTCCGAATTATAAATGAGTATTCACGGCCACAGCCATTGGTACGCGTGACGCGTCTTTTAACTCCGGACGGAAAGCTCTATCGCATAGACGATAATGTCACCGTGCCCGCGGGAGGCGAGGTAACGGTTGCGGCATATGCGGATCAAACGGGATATGCATTCGAAATAGGGCCTGTTGAGAAGTTTACGATTCCGGGTCTTTCAGAATCATTGCAAGAAGTCATTTACGCAGTATCCGACGCGCCTTTCGTTGCTGAACCGATTGAAGGAGAGGATATTCAAGCGCCGGCACCAACACCGGAGCCGACGGGTCCGAAAGTCACGCAGGCGGATCTTGATCGCGCGGAAAAAGAACTGATGGATGTCGTTCTTGCTCGAGCGAAAGAAGAATTGGCAACCGAAGCGAATAGTCCGGAAAGCGAAGTGGTATATGTCGTCAAAGTCGCGGAGAAAAAGCATAGCGTGAGCGTTGGAGAAGCGGCAGAGAAGTTTATTTCATCTCTCAAACTTGAAGTCACGGCTGTCTATTATTCAACGGCGGATATGCAGGCGTTAATTAGGCAGAGGTTGAAAGAGCGCATTCCGGAAGGACGGGAATTTCTTCCTTTTGAAGGAAGCAGCGTAAGTTACTCGCTCGAGAATGCCGACGCGGTCTCTGAACGCGCGGAAATCCGCGTAACGGCGGATGCGGGATATCGATTAAGTCTTGAACATCCGCTTCTACAGCCGGAAGCCCTCGCCGGAAAATCACGAGATGAAGCGGATAGCTTATTGCAATCAATCGAAGGGGTGGACGGCGTTGAGATTATTATCAAACCGAATTGGCTGAATAAAATCCCTTCTTTCAAAGATAAGATCAGTGTCATGCTTCAGTAGTTCTTGACGGAAAACGCATTATCAAGCACACTTTCCAAGTAAGTAGTCAGCTGGCCTCACCAACCGGCGGAGAAAAATTCAAGAAATGAAGTGTCCGGCTTTGTCGGAAATTCGGGTGGAACCGCCTGAGGGTAGACTCAGGTCCCGAAACGAAACATCTGTGTTTCGTTTTTTTATTCTCTCATCACTCATATGGAATGTGCAATTGAAGTAAAGCGGCATAGCGCCGCGCATGTCATGGCCGCGGCCATAAAGCGCCTCTTTCCGGAGGTGAAGCTCGGCATTGGCCCGGTCATTGATTTTGGATTCTACTACGATATCGACATCGGACGGCCGGTCACAAAAGATGATATAAAATCCATCAATAAAGAGATGAGGAAAATCATCTCGGAGAATCCGGCATTCACCAAAGAATCACTGGCATTGGACGAAGCGATTACGCTTTTCGAAACGCTCGGACAAGATTATAAGGTAGAGCTTCTTCGTGATTTGAAAGAAAAGGGAACGACCAAGGTCACGCCGGAGGAAGCGCAAGACATTGATCCGCAAAACGTGGGAGAGGTGACGCTGTATCGCACGGGGGATTTTGTCGATCTTTGCCGCGGGCCGCATGTGACGGAAGCAAAAGACATCGGCGTATGGAAATTGCATAAAATCGCCGGCGCATATTGGCGCGGAAATGCGGAAAATGCGCAGATGCAAAGAATTTACGGACTTTGCTTTAATACGAAGGAAGAGTTGGACGCGCATCTGCGTATGCTTGAGGAAGCGGAAAAGCGCGATCATCGAAAGCTCGGTGCGGAACTTGATCTGTTCACCTTTTCTCAACTTGTCGGTTCCGGTCTCCCGCTTTTCACGTCAAAAGGGGTAATCATACGAGAAGAGATTACGAAGTTTATTTGGGAACTCATGCAGCCGTATGGCTATGAGCGGGTTTGGATTCCGCATATCACCAAATCCGATCTCTATAAAACATCCGGACACTGGGATAAATTCGAAGATGATCTCTTCCATGTTGCGAGCAAGAAAACGCATGACGACTTCGTGCTGAAACCGATGAATTGCCCGCATCATACGCAGATTTTTGCTTCGCGTCCTCGGAGCTATCGCGATCTTCCCATTCGCATGAGTGAAGTTACAACGGTATACCGAGATGAAAATACCGGCCAGCTGCAAGGGCTTACGCGCGTGCGCTCCATTACCCAGGATGACGCGCATGTCTTTTGCCGGCTTGATCAAGTGGAGGATGAAGTGCTGAATATCTACCGTATTATCGAGGCATTCTATAAAGGGTTTGATATGCCGATTGAACGCATTCGCTTAAGCATTCGCGATCTTGATGCAAAGGAAAAATATCTTGGTGAAGATTCGGTATGGGATGAGGCTGAACGGACACTCGCAACCGTCATGGATGGCCTTGGGCGTTCCGTGGAAGTTGGAGAAGGCGAGGCCGCGTTTTATGGACCGAAGCTCGACTTCATGACAAAAGACGCGATTGGTCGAGAGTGGCAGCTTGCAACCATCCAGCTCGACTTCAATCAACCGGAGCGATTTGGCCTTGAATATACTGACGAAAAAGGGGAGAAGCAAAGGCCCGTAATGATTCATCGCGCGGTTCTCGGTTCTGTAGAGCGTTTCATGGGAGTCGCCATCGAACATTTCGCCGGCCGTTTTCCTTTATGGCTTTCCCCCGTGCAAATCATGCTTTTGCCGGTTGCGGATCGTCATGTGGAATTTGCGAGAGAACTTGCGAATGCGTGGCGAACCCATGGGATCCGTGTTGAGATTGATGAAACGACCGAGTCCGTCGGAAAAAAGATTCGTGGAGCCGAAAAACAAAAAGTGCCGCGCATGATTGTTCTTGGCGATAAAGAAGTCGACGGCGGGCCATTGCAAATTCGCGTATCGGGCGAGGAAGATCAGCTCGAATTGAGTCGAGAAGAGTTTCTCAAACGCATATTGGAAGAAATAAAGAATCGAATCGTATAAGAATAAAACCCGCTGGAGAAGCGGGTTTTTAAGTAGAAAAAAGCTTTAGTCGTTTCATGGCAATTTCTTGCCATTACTCGCGACGAGTCGGAGATGGATGCGTTCCGCATGAACGGGAATCACCTTTGCCGGCAGCGGTTCACGATAGAGCTCCATATCTTCGTTGCGGTTTCCGCGGAGTACGGCTCCTTGCGGGAGGTAAAGCGCGTGGAAAGCTGCGGCGTATATGAATTGATTATAGGCGAGGGTATATGGCTGATACAGCCGGTCACCTTCTTCCAGAGAATCAACGAGGCTTTCGAATACATCATAATGCCATCGAATCTGCCCGCGCGCGAAGTTTTGCATCTCCCCATGGTTAACCGTGAGCATAGCGAGCTCTTCGATCACCTCCTCGGGGAGTTTAACGATTTCAGCGACATCAAAGTGCTCGAGTCGATCGCGATTCCCATAACGGACGAAGGCGTCAAAGAGATTCGCTACCGGAACAAGATCGGGGAATGTGAGTCCGCGGAAATGAGATTCGAACGGCGAAACAAGCCCGAAGGCGAGTGCGTTCATCCAGTTAAACCACAGAGTGATGAGATTGCTGTCATAGTCGGGGAACTTTCTCACACTTCCTCCTCTAAGAAGGTATTCAAACAAAAATCAGGGCTTATGTCAACCCTGATTCTTATTATGCTGCCTTCTTTTTCTTTGTTTTTTTCTTCTTTTTACCAACTTTTTTCACCGCTTTCTTTTTTTCTATTTTTACCGGTTCAATATTTGCGTCTTCCGGAATAAGGAGAAGCTTATTTACCTTCGCAATGCGTTTCTTTGCATCTTCATCTCCATCCATGCTTGCGAAAGCGGCATCGAGAACATAGGCCGTGGCCAAATCTCTTGTCCCGAGAATAGCGCTTATTTCTTCATACTCATCTTCATTGAGCTGTTCATCCAATACCTCATTCATCTTTTCCCAAAGGGCGGCGGCCGGTTCATATTCTCGCATCACGACACGGATTTCACTTGCTTTTTCCTGTCGGTAAGATTGGATATCCTCGATATATTGATCGGGGCCGGTGGAAAGCTCGGTTTTTGGTCCGGGTACTTCAGAGAGTTCGACGCGGCGATGTTTGGCGGAAAGTGCTTCTGTTCCGAACGTTGAACCGGACTCACCGGCGCCAAAGGCTCGACCCGGAATCTTGCTCATAATCCGTTCTCCTTTGCCCGCCTCTTGAATTTCTTCCGTATACGCTTCAAGCTTTGCATTAAAACGGGATTCTAATTGTTCGACTTTGGAACGAAGTTCGTCGAGGAATTCGGCATATTCTTCGTTTGTGGTTTCATTCGATTCCAGAAGGCTCAGACGCTCCTTAAAGGCTTCAATATTTTCCGTATGCATTTCTTGATGTTCAATGAATTGCTCGAAATCATCATATAGCTCAATTTCTTTGATTTCATGGCTTATGTCATTGTCGAAAAGCTCTGCTTGACCTAAGTACTCTCTATCCCTCCTTGCAGCCGCGCTCGCCGCTTCTCGATCAAGCACACGGTTTATCTCGGTCGCTTCATCGGTACGCGCAAGTTTTCCGGCGGCTCTCGATTCATGTCCAAAATCAATATTCGGCTGAAGGGTTTGCGCCAATTCTTCCATGCGTCGGTTCACAGCTTTCCATTCACGCATCAATGCGTCTGCATCAGGTGCGGCCTCAGTACCGGCAAGTTTAGAAAAGAAGCCTTTTATTTTTCCACCAAATCTTTTCATCGCCCCGCCCAGTAAAGATGGATTCACGAGAATATCCTCTGCTTCATGATCGGTGAGATCTCTAATCTTTGTTTCAAGCTTGGTTCTTTCAATATCAAGATTCGTATATTCTTCCGCAGTTGGGGCGAGTAATTTATCTTGCTTCGCTTTTTCCAATACCTGATCGAATCCTTGCGCAATCTCGGCGCCCGCCTCTTCGCGTCCGGCGATTTCCTTAAGTTCAATCTCCAACTCCGCACGTTCTTCTTTAAGCTGGGCGAGTTTTTCCACCAGCTCCTCTATCTCCACATCGGTTCCGCCGGATTCTTTCAAGGTATCGAGTTCATGTTCCACGGATTCAATTTCATCGTCATAGCCGGCAAGCTGCACTTCCATGGTGGATGAGCCGGATAAAGATGTCGTTTCGATATCAGGATCTTCCGGTCCAACCTCTTTTCGAATGCGATCAGCCCATTCCTTTTTCAGGGCATTTTTCTCCGCGGCGTTCTTTGCGTCATCCTTCTTTTTCTCATAGCCGTGCATCAATGCGTCGATTTCTTTTATGAGCGCATCAATCTCAGTCTCCGATGCCGCGCCATGCTCGCGAACCATCTCAGCAAGAAGCGTCTCAGCTTCGCTTGGGGGAAGAAGATCATCCAAGTCTTCCATGAGTTCATCATGGAGGCGCTGGCTGATATCGACGGGAGCATCTACATGCTCCTTGATTTCGATATGCATCGCCGCAAGGCGTAATTGCTTATTCTGTTTCTCAAGCGCAACAAGTCTATCGGTGAGTGCCGAGATTTCAGCGGTACGCTTCTTCTGTTCTTTTTTGTCTTTCGTAACGGGCGATATGGCTTTCAGCTCTTGCTTTGCATCGCGCAGCTCATCCTCTGATTGCAAGAATGCATCGAAAGCTTCTTCGGCCGTCATCTCTTCCAGTTCTTTGGGTATTTCTTCTGAAAACGCTTTCGCGGCTTTTTCCGCGGCGCGCTTTTCTTCTTCTTTCGCTTCTTTGACGCGAGTATGCGCCGCTTCCAGCTTCGCTTGCTGTGCGGCAGTAGCCTTTCGTTTGGTATTAAAAGCAATTGATTGCTTGAGGGATTGTAATTCGGTTTCCGCGCGAAGTCGCTCATCGCGCGCATCGGCAAAAGTATTGGCGAGATCCATAAAGACTTTTTCCGGATTCGCCTTTTCCTTCTTTTTCCTCTTTTCTTTTCCCGAGCCCGGGACGGATTCTGCGCGAGACAATTTCTTCTCGGGCGCTTCTATTTTTTTGCGAGTACGTGGCATAAAAAGTTCTTCGAAATTATAC